>PLTJ01000161.1 GCA_003164455.1 Acetobacteraceae bacterium | reverse complement strand
GCCGAGATGCCAGGCATGTACGCCGCTGGCGACTATGACCTCGCCGGCTTCGCCGTGGGCGCGGCCGAACGCGACGCGCTGCTGCCGAAAGGGGTCACTCCCGGCGATACGGTGCTCGGCTTGGCCAGCAGCGGCGTTCACTCCAACGGTTTCTCCCTCGTCCGCCGAATCGTCGAGAACGCCGATGCCGGCTGGGCCGCCCCCGCCCCGTTCGCCGGCGACGTCTCGCTAGGAGAGGCACTGATCGCGCCGACCCGCATCTACGTCCGTTCACTCCTCGCCTTGCACCGCGCTGGCCTGATGAAGGCGGCCGCCCACATCACCGGTGGCGGTTTGCCCGGCAATCTGCCCCGCGTACTGCCCGCCGGCACCAGCGCCGTAATCGATGCCAGCGCCTGGAAGTTGCCGCCGGTCTTCGCCTGGCTGGCCCGTACCGGTGGGGTCGCCGCCAAGGAAATGCTGCGTGTGTTCAACTGCGGCATCGGCATGGCGCTGGTCACTGCGGACCCCGAGGCGGCTCGCGCCGCGCTCGAAGCCGAGGGTGAAACCGTATTCACCATCGGCACCATCGAAGCCGCCGCCCCCGACGCCGAGCCGGAGATCCGCATCGAGCTTCCAATGGGTTGGCTGCCGTGAAACGCCGCGTCGGCATTCTCATCAGCGGCCGCGGTTCCAACATGGTGGCATTGCTGCGTGCCGCCGCCGACCCGGCCTATCCAGCCAGCATCGCGGTGGTGCTGTCGAACCGGCAGGATGCGCCGGGTCTCGACATCGCCCGAGCCGCCGGCATCACCACCGAGGCGATCGACCATCGTCCGTTCGGTGCCGACCGCGCCGCCCATGAGGACCGTTTGATCGCCCGGCTCGACGCCGCGGGCGTGGAGATTGTCTGTCTCGCCGGCTACATGCGCCTGCTGACCCCACGCTTCGTCGGCCATTACGCGGGCGGACTGCTCAACATCCACCCCAGCCTGTTGCCCGCTTTCCCGGGTCTGGACACCCATGCCCGCGCGCTGGCTGCCGGCGCCAAACTGCACGGCTGTACCATTCATCTCGTCACCGAGGCGCTCGACGCCGGCCCCATCCTCGCCCAGGCCGCCGTGCCCGTGCTGCCCGGCGATACCGAGGCGGACCTCGCCGCCCGCGTGCTTGTCCAGGAGCACGTGCTCTACCCGCTGGCACTGCGCGCCTTCCTCGAGGGGCCGGCTGCCTTGCCGCCATCCGGCGCGGCTCTGCTCAACCCCTTGCCAGCGCCCGCCGCGCCCCCCTAAGTAACCGGCTGGTCTGCTCAACCATTACCGCGGGGAAATACGATGGCCCAAACGTCCGGTACGCCGCCGGTTACCGAAGAGGCGTTCCTTGCCGACCGTCAGAACTTCTGGAACGGTTTTACCATGTTCACGGCCGGCAGCGTCATTGCCGTGGCGGTGATCCTGATCCTGATGGCCCTGTTCCTGCTCTGACCGGGGTCGCTCGGGACGGTCAGCCGACGATCTCGATGCCGGCGAAAAAGAACGCGATCTCACTCGCCGCGTTCTCCGCGCTGTCCGAGCCGTGTACCGAGTTCGCTTGCATGCTTTCGGCGAATTCCTGACGGATAGTGCCGGGCGCCGCGTTGGCCGGGTTGGTGGCCCCCATGACGTCGCGGTTGCGTGCGACCGCCCCCTCGCCCTCCAGCACCTGCACCACCACCGGGCCCGACACCATGAAGATCACCAGGTCGCGGAAAAAGGCGCGTTCGCGATGCACGGCGTAGAACGCCTCGGCCTGCGCCACGGTCAACTGCAACCGCTTCTGCGCCACGATGCGCAGCCCGGCAGCCTCGAACTTGGCGTTGATCTTGCCGGTCAGGTCGCGCCGCGTGGCGTCCGGTTTGATGATGGATAGCGTGCGCTCGGTCGCCATGGCTGCTTCCTTCCAGAATTCTTGGTAAGTGGCGCGGCGCTTTAGAACACACCCCGGTTGCCTGCAACCCGCTTCCATGCGGGCGCGCGCGCCGCTACATCCCGCCCATGAGCCTGCTCGCCCTCAGCGGCATCACCATCCGTCTCGGCGGCCGCACCCTGCTCGACGGCGCCGACCTCGCGATCGACCCCGGCCGCCGTATCGGCCTGGTCGGCCGCAACGGCGCCGGCAAGTCCACGCTGCTGCGGGCCATCGCCGGCGACCTCGCCATCGATGGCGGCGAGATCCGGCTGGCCAATCGTGCCCGGCTCGGCCAGGTCAAGCAGGAGGCCCCGGACGGCGACCTTCCGCTTACCGGCATCGTACTGCAGGGCGACCCCGAGCGCCTTGCCTTGCTCGCCGAGGCCGACACCGCCGAGCCGCACCGCCTCGCCGAGATCCACGAGCGTCTGCGCACCATCGGCGCCGACAGCGCCCCCGCCCGCGCCGCCGCCATCCTGGCTGGGCTCGGCTTCGACACCGCCGCCCAGGCCCGCCCGGTCGGCACCTATTCGGGCGGCTGGCGCATGCGCGTGGCGCTGGCCACAGCCCTGTTCGCCGCTCCCGATCTGCTGCTGTTGGACGAGCCGACCAATCATCTCGACCTCGAGGCGACGCTCTGGCTGGAGGCTTGGCTGGCGAAGTTCCCGGGGGCCGCCATCATCGTGTCGCACGACCGCGGCCTGCTCGACCGTTGCGTGCACGCCATCGCCCATCTCGACCGGGGGAAACTGAGCCTGACTCCCGGCGGCTATGAGGAGTTCGTGCGCATCCGCACCGAGCGAGCCATGCAGCAGGCCGCCTTGGCCACCAAGGTCACCGCCCAACGCGCCCACATGCAGGCCTATGTGGACCGGTTCCGCTTCAAGGCCAGCAAGGCGCGGCAGGCGCAGGCCCGGCTGAAGGCAATCGCCAAGCTGCCCGCCATCGAGGCGGTGGTCGAGGATGCACCGACCCATTTCGACTTTCCCCAGCCCACCCAGATCGCCCCACCCATCCTCGTGCTCGACCGCGCCGCCGCCGGCTATGACGGTAAGCCGGTGCTTCGCGGTCTTTCCCTGCGTATCGACATGGACGATCGCATCGCCCTGCTCGGTGCCAACGGCAACGGCAAGTCCACGCTCGCCAAGCTGTTCGCTGGCCGGCTGAAGCCGCTGGCCGGCGAGGTCCGCCGCGGCCCGAAGCTGAAGGTCGGCTACTTCGCCCAGCACCAGGCCGATGAGTTGGTGCCGGCCGAGACCCCGGTGGACCATATGGCCCGTGCCCTGCCGCGCGCGTCCATCGTGCAGGTGCGTTCCCAGCTGGCTCGCTTCGGACTAGACGCCGACCGTGCCGGCACCGCGGTCGCCAGCCTCTCCGGTGGCGAGAAGGCGCGGCTGCTGCTGGCGCTGGCCACCCGTGATGCTCCGCAACTGCTCATCCTCGACGAGCCCACCAACCACCTCGACATCGACGCCCGCGAGGCGCTGGTGCGTGCGCTGGCCGATTTCGAGGGTGCGGTGCTGCTGATCACCCATGACCCGCATTTGGTCGAGTTGGTGGCCGACCGGCTCTGGCTGGTAGCCGACGGCACGGTGCAGCCCTTCGAGGGCGACCTTGACGAGTATCGCGTGCTGCTCTCCGAGCGCGCCCGCCCCGCCGCGAAATCCGACGCTGCGCCCTCACGGCGCGAGGACCGTCGCGAACGTGCCGAGGCCCGCGCCGCCACAGCTCCGCTGCGCCGCCGCGCCCGCGATGCCGAGGTCCACATTACCGGCCTGGCCAAGGAGCGCGCCCGCATCGAGGCGAAACTCGCCGATCCGGCCCTGTATGTGCCCGGCCGCGCCGCCGAGGTCACCGCCGCCCAGACCCGCATGGCCGCCATTGCCCGCGAAACCGAGACCGCCGAAGCCGAATGGCTGGAGGCGGCCGAAGCGCTGGAGGCGGCCTCGGCCTGAGCGCGCTCAGTGCCCGTCGGGCAGGCCATCCTTGCCGGGCGGAATCGACAGCAGCGCCCCCGACAAACGTGGCGGCAGCAGCCCGGCCAGCCGCGCCGCGAAACCCATCCACCAGGGAAACACGATCCGTCGCCGCCCCGCCGCCAGACCGCGCAGTATGATCCGCGCGGCACGGTCGGCATCCATCAGCCCAGGCATCGGGAAGCGATTGCGCGCCGTCATCGCTGTGCGCACGTAGCCCGGGCAGATGCTGGTCATCAGCACGCCTTCCGGCCGCGCCACCGCCGCCGTTGCGACGGTCCAGACATCCACGGCCGCCTTGCTGGCACAATAGGCCGGTGCCCCCGGCACCGGCACGAAGGCGGCGATCGAGGCCACCACGCCGATCCGCCCGCGCACGCCGTCCGCCCCCGGTGCCTGCATGCGCATTGCCGCCAGCGCCGGCATTGCCGTGTTCAGTACCCCATCCAGGTTGGCCGCGAACACCACCCGCGCCTGTGCAGCACTCTCCGGCCGCCCATCACCGGTACCGGCCGAGATGCCGGCATTCGCCACCACCAGGTCAAGCCGACCCGCCGCCGCGATCCACGCCTCCATCGCCGCGGCGTCGCGCACGTCCAGCACACGCGCTTGCACCGCCGCCCCGCGCGTCCGGCACTCAGTCGCCGCCGCCTCCAGCCGCGTCGCGTCGCGTCCGGAGAGGTGCAATTCGACCCCGGGCGCCGCACACTGCAGGGCAAGGGCACGGCCAAGCCCGCTGGAAGCGCCGGTGATAAGGACAGAACGGTATGCAACCATGTTCCGACACTAGCCCAGCGCTGCTAGAACATCGCGCATGTTAAAGGAAATGCTTGCATGACCACCTCATCTGCCGCCGCCGGGCTCGCCTCGATGACCGGATTCGCCCGCACCGAGGGGGTCGCCGACGGGCTTTCCTGGGCCTGGGAGCTGCGCAGCGTCAACGGGCGCGGCCTGGAACTGCGCTTCCGTCTGCCGCCCGGCCTTGATGCGATGGAGCCGGCCCTGCGCGATACCGCCGGCAAGCAGCTCAAACGCGGCAATGTCACCGCCAACCTCACGGTGAAGCGCGACGACCAGCCGCGTCTCGCCCCTGACCCGGCAGCACTGGAGCAGGTGCTCGCGCTCGCCACCGAGTTGGCCGCCCGCATCCCGGGCGCTCCCGCACCTCGTGCGGAAGCCCTGCTGGCACTACCCGGCGTGCTGCGCCCGACCGCCGCCACTGAGGACGACGGGGCCGCCGGCGCCCGCGAGGTCGCCATGCGCCAGGGCTTCGCCACCGCCCTCCAGGCCCTGACCGCCTCCCGTCGCGCCGAAGGCGCGCGGCTCGCACTCACGCTGCGCCGCCTGCTCGACGAGATTGCGGCCCTGCGCGCCACCGCCGGCGCCGAGGCCGCCGACCAGCCTGCCGCCCAGCGCGCCCGCATGTTGGAGTCGGTGCAAGCCCTGCTCGCCGAAGTGCCTGGGCTGCCCGAGGAGCGCATCGCCCAGGAGGTCGCCCTGCTGGCCGCGCGCTCGGATGTGCGTGAAGAGCTCGACCGTCTGGATGCCCATCTGCATGCCGCCGATGCGCTGCTGGCCGAGGGCACGGCGATCGGCCGCCGCTTCGACTTCCTGCTGCAGGAGCTCAACCGCGAGGTCAACACGTTGTGCAGCAAGTCGGCCTCAGTAGCGCTCACCACCACCGGGCTGAAGCTGAAGGCGGCTCTCGAGCAGTTGCGCGAGCAGGTGCAGAACATCGAATGAGCCCGCTCGCACGCCGTGGCGTCTGCCTGGTGCTTTCCGCGCCCTCCGGCGCCGGCAAAACCTCGCTAACCCGCGCGCTGCTGGCGGCCGAGCCCAATCTCGCTCTGTCCGTCAGCGTCACCACCCGCGCGCCCCGTTCCGGCGAGCAGGAGGGCAGCCACTACTTCTTCCGTACCCCGGAGCAGTTCGCGGCAATGATCCAGGCCGGCGAGATGCTGGAATGGGCACAGGTGTTCGGCCAGAGTTACGGCACCCCACGCGCGCCGGTGGAGGCCGCGCTGGCCGCCGGCCGCGACGTGGCGTTCGACATCGACTGGCAGGGCCATCGCCAGCTACGCGCTGCTCTGCCCGCAGACGTGGTCGGCCTGTTCATCCTGCCGCCGTCGCTGCCCGTGCTGGAATCGCGACTGCGCGGCCGTGGCACCGACAACAAAGAAGAAATCGTCCGGCGCATGCAGGCCGCCCGCAGTGAGATCGCCCACGCCCCCGAGTTCGACCACGTGCTGGTCAACGCGGACTTCGACAGCGCGCTGGCCGGCTGTCGCGCCGTGTTGCACGCCGCCCGATCAGCCACCCACCGCCTCCACGGATTGCCCGGCTTCATCGCCGGGCTCGGCGCGTGATCGACCCCAGCGCGCTGCGCTGCAACTACGCTGCCCGTATGTTGTCCATTGCCGGCGTCGCTGACGCAGCGGTGGAACGCGCGCTGGCCCACGTTCCACGCGAGGATTTCCTCGGCCCGCCGCCGTGGACCATTCTCGACCAGACAGTCGGCGCCATCGCGTTGACCGATGCCGACCCGCGCCCTCTCTACGAGGACGTGCTGGTGGTGCTCGACCGGGCACGCGGCCTCAACAACGGCAGCCCTTCGCTGCATGCGCTCATGCTGCATCATCTCGACGTCCACTCCGGTGATCGCGTGCTGCATGTCGGTGCCGGAGCCGGCTACTACACCGCCATGTTGGCTGAGCTGGTCGGCACGCAGGGCAGTGTCATCGCCATTGAATACGACCCGGACCTCGCCAAGGCGGCCCGTGCCAATCTGCGTCCGTGGCCCAACGTCACCGTCGTCGAGGGCGACGGTGCCGACTGGCCGGACGGGCCGGTAGAACACATCTACGTCAACTTCGCGGTCGCCGATCCCGCCGCGCGCTGGATCGACAATTTGTCCGTGGGCGGAACGCTGGTCTTTCCCCTCGGTACCCCACCGACCCACGCGCGTGGTGATGCGCGGTGGCATTCCGGCCATGGCTCTGTACTGGCCTGCACGCACACTGCATCCGGCATTGTCGTGCGCCACCTGACCCACTGTGCCTTTGTCTGCGCCGAGGGCAGCCTGGCCGGCACACCAGCACTCCAGGAAGCGCTCGACCGCGCCTTCCTCCATGGCGGTGTCGAGTTCGTCCGCAGTTACCGCCGCCCACCGCCACCCAGCCCGGAGCGCTGCTGGTTCTGGTCGCCCGCATGGGCCCTCTCATACGATACTCTGTCCTGCGACACGCACGGCGCCCCATGAACGTCCTGGGAATCGTCGTCCCGGTCTTCGCACTGATCGGCATGGGGGCGCTCGCCGTCCGCCTGCGCCTGATAGAAATGGCCGCGGTGCGCGGTATGACCGACTTCGTCTTCTACACCGCCATGCCGGGCCTGTTGTTCGCCTCGATCATCGAAGCACCACCGCTGCGCCTGCTCGACGTCGCCGGTTCGTTTCTCGGCGGCGCGCTCGTTCTGTTCGGCGGCGCGTTGCTGCTGGCGCGCACGCTGCTTGGCGCCCGGCTTGCCAACGCCTCGGTGTTCGCTCTCGACTGCGTGTTCGGCAACACCGTCATGCTCGGCATCCCGATCGTCGACGCGGCGTACGGAAGCGACGGTGTCGCCTATCTGCTGGCGGTGATCGCCTTCCACTCGGCCGTACTCCTGCCGGTCGCAACCGTATTCATCGAAGCCGGCAGCGCGAGCGGCCGCAGCACACTCAGCGTGCTGGGTGCCGCACTACCAGGCGTATTGCGCAACCCGGTGGTAGTGGCGATCCTGCTCGCCTTCGTCTGGCGCTTCACCGGGCTCCTTATGCCGGTACCCGTGCAGCGTTTTCTCAGCCTGATCGGCGCTGCCGGGCCACCGCTGGCGCTGTTCTGCCTCGGTGCCGCGCTGCCGCGCCCGACCGGTTGGTCGAATCTCCGCGAGGTGTCACTGGCGGCGCTGCTTAAGCTGGCGGCCATGCCGGCGCTGGTTGCTCTGTTCGCCCATCTGGCCGGCGTGCATGGGGTTGCCTTTTCGGTGGTCGTGGTGGCCGCGGCACTGCCCACCGGTGCCAATGCCTTTCTTCTTGCTCGCCGCTTCGAGACAATGATGGAAACATCCGCCAGCACGGTGGTGGTCAGCACCGCACTTTCGATGATTACCCTTACGCTGCTACTGGGCGGGCTGTCGCCCTGAACCCGGTATCAGAGCAACCGCACCAGCCGATCGAACTCCGCCACCGCCAGCGTCTCCGCCCGTCGCTCCGGCGCGATGCCGGCGCGCGCCAGCAGGGCCTCCCCGCCCAACCCGCGTAGCGCCCCGCGCAGCATCTTGCGACGTTGCCCGAATGCCGCCGCGGTCAGCCGCTCCATGGTCGCAAACAGCGCTGCCTCGGGCTGTGCCGCATGCGGTGTCAGCACCACCACCGCCGACCACACCTTGGGCGGTGGCACGAAGGCAGCCGGCGGAATGCGCATGCGCAACTCCGCCGCACAGCACCATTGCGCCAACACGGCCAACCGCCCGTACGCCGGGCTCGCTGGCGCAGCGCATATCCGCTCGGCCACCTCCAGCTGAAACATCAACGTCAGCCGTTCCCACAGCGATGCCTGCCGCAGCCAGCCCACCAGCAGCGGCGAGGCCAGATTGTATGGCAGGTTGGCCACGGCCTGTCGTGGCGCCGGCACCAGACCTGCGAGGTCAAGCGCCATCGCGTCGCCCGCCACCACGTGCAGCCGTGTCCCAGCCTCGACCCGCAATTCCTGCATGGCAGCCACGGCGCGTTCGTCGATCTCCACCACCGTGACATCGGCCGCACCGGTTGCCAGCAATGCCCGCGTCAGCCCGCCCGGCCCCGGCCCCACCTCCACAACATGCCGTCCCTCCAGTGCGCCGGCAGCGCGGGCAATGCGTGCCGTCAGGTTGGCATCGAGCAGGAAATGCTGCCCGAGCGAGCGCCGCGCATTCAGCCCATGCCGCGCGATCACTTCGCGCAGCGGAGGCAGCCCGCCCGAGAAGGCCTCAGGGGCGCCGATCGATCACCGCCCGCCGTTGCAGGTCGCGCATAAGCTGGCGCGAGGCCAGTTCCACACGGTCGTTCAAGATGCGATCACTCAGCTCCTGTTTGCTCGGCTCGCCCACGTTCCGCTGCGCGCGGTTACACACCATGATCACCGCCACGCCGTCCTCGGCTATCAGCGGCTGGCTCGCCTTGCCCACCGGCAGCGTGGTCAGGAGCTGACGCAGCGCCGGCACCGCCACGCTGTCTACCCGCAGTTCGCCCGGATCGGCCGGACGGTTACCGCCGCCGGTCTTGTTCGCCGCCTCGATATCCTCGCAAGTCCTGGCCGAGCCGGAAATGCGACGCGCCTGCTCCAGCACCTGCTGCTGTTGTGCCGTCGGCGCATTCGGGTTGAGGCGCGCGGCAAACGGCAGGAACACCTGCCGCACGGTCGCCATGGTGGCCAGGTCACGGCCGATTTCTCGCTTACCGTGCAACGTCACAATGGACAGCCCGCCCGGCACCGGTATCGGGTTGCTGATCGCGCCCTCCGGCATTTCCTGTAGCACATGGAGCACCGCGGGATCGACTTGGTTGGGCTGCACCCAGCCCTCATCGCCACCTTGCAACGCGGTCTGGCTCTGGCTGAACTGCGCTGCAACCACCACGAATGGCGCGCCCAAACGGAGCTGCTGGATGACCGTGTCGGCGAAACGATGCGCCTCTTCAGCCTGCCCGGGATCGCTGATCGGCACGAAGATTTCGGCGATGCGAAACTCCTGCTGACCGGTCTGCGCCTTCAGCAGGTTGGCCTGTTCCTGGATGTCGGCATCGGTGATGTTGGTCTGCGGGCCCAGCACCTCGCGCAGCACCCGGCTCCAGCCGATCTGCGCCCGCACCTGATCGATCAGAGTGCGGAACTCCACTCCGTCGGCCGACAGCCGTCGACGCAGCGTGCCCTCTGGCATGCCGTTGCGCTGCTCGATCTCGCGGATGGCGGCGGCGATCTCGTTGTCATGCACGATCACGTGCCGCCGCTGCACCTCCTGGAGTCGCAACCGCTCGTCGATGAGCTGGCGCGTCACCTGCGGAGTCAGCCGGTTCAGCACGTCCGACGCGGCCGACATGCCGGTTGACAGCGCGAACAGCAGCCGCCGGTTGTCCACATCGGCTTTGGTGATGGCATCGCCGTTCACTACGGCGACGATACGCGAGGCGTCGGCGGTGGACGCCAAAGGCGGTGCCGCGGTCTGCGCCGACGCCGGCGCCACGCCCAGGAAGACAAGCAGCAGCACGACCCTGAGATACGGGCGGCGCCGATGGGAAAAGCGCAGGATCATGGGTAAACTGAACTCCTGGAGGAAGGCTCCGGCGCCACGTCACATCGGGTGGAAGCCGAACTGCCCGACGGTCTTGAGTGTGATCTGGAACAGCACCATCGTGTCACCACTGTCACCCGCGATGGACGTATAGCGCTTGTAGAAGGTCAGGTCGAAGATCGCGCACTCGTTCTCATAGGCGCCGGTGACGGAGATCGAGTCCATCTGGTGGGTCCGCATGTCGGCCCGCGACGAGCCGGAGAGGCGCCACTGCCCGTAGTGTGTGCTCGCCCCTATCGAGATCTCGTCGCGCGGCGCCGGATAGGGCTCAGTGGCCGTGAGCTGGGTCTTCCCGTCGCCGCCCCATAACAACCCGGTAGGCGCGTAGTCGTAGGTGAAGTACGGGTTGATCGAGCTGTGGATAAAGCCCGCCGTCAGCCGCAGCGACTGCGGGCCGGTACTGGCCATCGCATCGGCAAAAGTCACCGACATTCGGTTATGCGGGTCAAACCGTGCCCGCGTCGTCAGGTCGAAATCCGAGCCGGTGGTAAACGACGCCCGGCTGACGATGTCCGACACCTGGTTCTCCAGCCCCGATCCGACCCACCACGGCGAGCTTCTCTGCACCCGGTAGGCTTCCCCAACCAGCCCATCAATGGCCGCCCCGCTGGGGAACTTCCAGGCCCCGTGCAGCGCCGCATTCACCCGGATGCCGCCTTCCAACCGGTCCACCCCGGCAAAGCGGTTCAGTGCGAACAGGTTGGCATCGCTCAGTTCCTGGTCGAAACTGTCCTCGTTCGGGATCTTCGATGTCGAGACCGTGGTACCGTTCGGCCCATTGGTGAAGCCGTATTTCGACCCGTTCGGCGCCACGATCAGCTGGGCGATCGGCTCGATGGTCTGGGTACCCCAACTGCCGGCATCACGCACCAGCGGCAAGCGCACTTCCATCGCCGCGGTCGGCATGGCCTGCGCCGACTGCACCGCCCCCGAGCTGCCAAAATTCGGCGCCTCGTTGAAGCCGGTCGCGGAATAGGCAGCACTGTCGGTATGCAAGGTGAGTTTCCACAGGTCGCCGAACTGCCCCGTGAACGGCCGCTGCCAGTCCAGGCTCAGCCGCGCGCGCTGGGTATCGGTGCCTCTCTCGCGCTGCAGGTTGAACGCATCCGCGTCTACCGACAGCCGCCCGCCCAGCGCGTCTGGCTCACCGAAATAGCTGTACTGGTAGCGCGGCAGCACATAGGGCACCCGGGTGATCGGGGAAGTACTGTTTTCGATGCTCTGGTACGCTCGCATGTCCAACCGCGAGTATGAGCCCTGTCCGAACCCCTCCAGCCAGACCTGGCTGGTCAGCACGGGCACCAGTCCGTTTGGTATCCGATAATCGCGCATATAGTTGACGCTGCTGGCCCGGTCGATGTCGAAGCCCCAGCGCCAGGTGTCGTCGAGCGAGAAGTCACCGTGAGCAAATATATATCCGCTCAACACGCCGTCATCGTTGGCCACCGCGCTGCGTACCGTGATCTTGCCGTTATCGAACGCACGCCGATAGTCGACCTCGAGCCCACCACCTTGCCTGGTGGATAGAGTCGGCGTCAGCGTGGCATCCGACTGCCCGTCGATTACCCAATAGTACGGCACTGCCAGGAATCCGCCGAGGTGGCTCGAGTATCCCGCGCTCGGGACCAAGATACCGCTGGCCCGCCGCTGCGACGGGTCGGGATGTGCGAGGAACGGGAAATAGGCGACCGGCACGCCGTAAAGATCCACCACCGCGTCGCGGTACTCGATCTTCTTATTCTCGACGTCCTGCAACGCCGAACGAGCGCGGATATCCCACAGCGGTGGCGCCGACGGGTCCTTCTTGCACAGATTACAGGTGGTATAAACGGGTCGGCTCAGTTCGTTGATGGTGGCGTCGGTGCGGCGCGCCCCGTTAGCGGCCAGCCGCCCGTTCTGCGGCAGTAGCGCACGCAGATCGCGCAGTACGCCATCCTTCATCCCCTCGCCCAGTTCCGCGTACTCGGCGAACAGCACTTGTCCGTCGGGCTCCACCAGCGCCACGTTGCCGGTCGCGGCTGCCACTCCCGTGTTGCGGTCGTAGGTGACCCGGTCCGCCCGCAGAACACGGTCCCCCTGCCAGATCTCCACATGCCCGGATAGCGTCACCATTGCCCCGTCGCGGTCGTACTCGACCGCATCGGCCTGGTAGAACACTGGCTGGTCGCGCGACACCGGCTGCGTGTGCGGCATGCTGCTGAACTGTGCCCGCGCCGTGATCACCCCCAGCACCGCCACCGCCGCCCCCAGCAGCAGACGGCGGCGCAGTCCCCGCAGCGCATTGCCCCCTGTTCCCACCATATTCAGCCGTCTTCCAGATGCAGCAGCAACGCCACACTCAGCATCAGCCCGGAAGCAGCGGGTGCCCAGGCCGCAAGCACCGCCGGCAGCGCACCGGACTGGCCAAATTCTTCGGCCACTTTCGAGACCAGGAACAGCGCAAATCCCGCAGCGACTCCGCTCGCGATCATTTTTGCCACCCCGCCGCGGCGCGATGGCCGCATCGAGAATCCCGCCGCCAGCAACGTCATCGTCCCGGCCAGCAGCGGCAACGCCAGCAATGTCTGGAACTGCAGCCGATGGCGGATGGACGAAAACCCGGAGTGGTCCAACAGGGCGATGAAGCCAGGCAGCGCCCAGAACGACAACGTGTCGGGCGGCGCGAAGCTTTCCTGCACGCGCGCCACGGTCATGTTCGTGTTCAGCGTCAGCGAGCGCGGCGGCGAGGGCAGGCGACCGGGCAGAATGGTACGCGCTTCATCGAGCTGCCATACCCCGTCGCCAAGCCGCGCCCGGCTGGCCTCCACCCGTTCAAGCAGGTGGTCGTTCGCGTCCAGGCGGAAGATACTGACGTCCTGCGCGGTCAGCTCGCCGTTGTGCAGGCTCACGACACGCGCATCCAGGATCGCCACGCCCTGCGGCGTCAGCCCCGCATCGGCCTGGCGCAGCCAGAGTTGACCGCCGCTCAGTGCGAGTGGCCCTCCGCCGGTGCGCAGGTAGACGTTGTCCATCGCTTCCGCGCGCGCCCGCATCACCGCCGACACCGGGCTGACCGCCGCGGTGGCGAAGGTCCCGACCGCCACTGCGCAAAACAGTGGCGCGGCAAGAAACTGCCAGGCCGACACCCCGGACGCCCGTGCCACGATCAACTCAGACGACCGCGTCAGCTTCCAGAACGCCATGATACCGCCGAGCAGCACCGCGAAGGGCAGGATCTGCATGCAGATCCATGGCAGACGCAGCGCCGCGATCTGGCCGACAATGGCGAAGGTGGCATCCGGCTTGGTCGCCGATCGCCGCAGCAGATCGATGAAGTCGAACAGCCCGATCAGCCCGGTCAGGCCTGCGAGCATGCCGGCCACCGACAGAACGAACACACGCGCGATGTAAAGCGACAGGGTTGCAGCGATCAGCACGGGATCAGGTTACCCCCAGTTTCACCTGCAGCGCGGCCGGCATCAGCCGCAGCTCGGGGCCGAACAGCACCCAGCCACACAACAAGCCCGGTGCCAGCGCAATCACCCAGATCAGCGGGACCAGGGTCAGCTGCTTGGCCGCAAGGTTCCCCAGCAACAACCCGGCAGCGAGCAGTCCGACCACCGCCAACACCGCGAGCAACGGTCGGACCAGGCCACCATGCCGGCGGAAGGTACCCATCAGCACCGCCACCAGCGCAACCAGGGTGAACGACATCGCCGTCAGCGGGCTCGCCAAGCGGCGATGCGCCTCTACCCGCAGCTTGGGGATATCGCGCTCGGGCACCGAACTGATCGGATGCAACAACTCGGCGATCGACATCTCGCTCATGTCACGGAATCGCTGCTCTTCCTCCCGAGTCCCCCCTGTGAGATCGATCGCGTTCTCGGCGAAGGTCAGCACATTCAACCGTCCGGTCTGGCGGTCGATCTCCTGACGGCTGCCGTCGAACAGCAGTACCCGGGGCGTACCTTCAGACCCCACCAGGCGGCCGCGCTCGGCCAGGATCGTGGCGGGGTTGTTCTTCTGGCGCGCATCCTCGATCAGGATACCGCGCAGCAGACCGTCCGGGTCACGCGCCCGCACGTAAACCGTCATCTCGTCCGACACCGGCGTGAATACTCCCTCCTGAAGCAGGAAGGCGGCGACCCGGTTGCGGATCTCGAACTGGTACTTCCGGAACTCGCTGGACACCGCCGGCACCACCCACAGGTTGAGTATGTAGCCAAGCACCACGGCTACCAACGCCACCGCCAATGCCGGCCGCGCCAGCGCCAGTGGCGACAACCCGGCCGCCCGCAGCACGGTCA
>PLTJ01000283.1 GCA_003164455.1 Acetobacteraceae bacterium | reverse complement strand
GGGGATCTGGAGAAAATGGCGGCCGGGGCGGCGGGGCTCGTTTTTGGACATGGCGGGGGTTCTCCTGGTCGGCCGGCACTCATATAGCGTTCGCCAGCGCGGTTTTAATAGGCGCCGGGATGCCCCCATCACCTCTCGATCACCGATTTCTCCGGATCGAGCCAGAAGGCCCAGACCGCTGCACCGAAGATGAGCAGTGCCGCGGCGACGATGAAGGGCGCCTGCCAGGAACCGAATTGGACGAGAACGCGAAGGACGTCACCCCGGTGGCCGCGCCGACAAATGCGACCATGACCGACCAGTAGGCGAGGAGGGCCGTCAACACGCGCCGTGGTCCGAACCGATCGCCCAGCCAGCCGCCCGGAATCTGGAAGATCGCATAGCTCCAGACAAAGGCGCTGAAGATGAAGCCCATCGTGATCTTATCGAAGCCGAATTCCTTGCTGATGACGGGTGCCGCGGTGGACATGTTCACCCGGTCGAGATACGAGATGAAGTACATCAAGCTGATCAGGAACAACACGAACCAACGCTTCCTGCTGGAACGCTTGGTTTCACCCGTCATGGCGGTTATCCCTTTGTTGAACATCGGCTGACGGCCCTCATCCGACAGTACCGTACGCAGCCGCGGCATCCGCCGCAAAAGCCGTGTTGCCATCGTTCCGATCGTGCGGCGCAGCCAGCCCCCACCGGCCTGTGTTGCCAACGCGGGTCCGATCTGAGATCAAACCGGGTTGCCGCGATACGGCCTTGTCCATGCCCCCCTCGCCCGCTCCGCCCTGGCCGACCGACTGCGCCGGGAAACCCGGGCCGATATCCTGTTCACCGAGCCCGATCGTGGCCGCTATGCCACCGATGCCTCGATCTACCAGGTGATGCCCGAGAGCGTGATCGTGCCGATCGGCACCGACGTCGTCGTGCTGTTCGCCGATTGCTTCAACCACCATTTCGCGCCGGAGAATTTGCGCGCAGCACTGCGGGTGCTGCGCGCCGCTGGGCCGGGCGACCTGATCGTCGCCGACGGCACCTCCTGCCGGCACCAGATTCGTGACCTCTCCGGGCGCGAAGCGGTACATTCTGTCCGCGTACTGGAGATGGCACTGGGCAGGTAGGATGAGGAAAGCGGAACGGCGGCACGTAATCGACGCCATCGAGCGGATGATCCAGCAGGATGTGGGCCGCAACATCGCACCGTTGTTCGGCGCCTGCGCCGGCGGGCTGCACAGCGCGGCCGCTGCCATCGCGGCGACACCGCAGCCGGCGCTGGGGCTGATCACCGGGTTCTACGTGCCGCTCGGCACCCCGCCGGCGGCGGAGACCGACGGGCCGGTGGGCACTGCGCTGCTGGCCGCCGGGTTGTCGTCGATTGGCGTGCGCTGCCGCATCGCCACCGACGCGGCATGCGCCAGCGCCTGCGCGGCGGCGCTGTGCGGCGCGGCAGTGCCGGACGTGCCGGTCGATGCCGCCGCGCCGGGCGAGGATATGCGTGTGCTGGCCGCCGCCTGGGCAGCGGCTGGTATCACCACCGCCATCGCCATCGAGCGTTGCGGCCCCGCGCGCGACGGCGTGCCGCGCAACATGCGGGGCATCGACATGAGCGGCTGGACCGCGCCGCTGCACGAAGTGTTCGAGGCCGGACCGTGGGGGACGGTGGCGATCGGCGATGGCGGCAACGAGATCGGCATGGGCTCGGTGCCGCACGCATTGATCGCGCGGCACGTCGACAACGGCACCGTGATCGCCTGCGCCACACCGGCGCAGCATTTGATCGTGGCCGGGGTGTCGAACTGGGGCTGTTATGCCCTCGTCGGCGCGCTGGCGGTGCTGCGCCCGGACTGGCGGACAGGCCTGCTCGGCGTTCTGGACGAGAGGCTGGACGCCGCCATCCTGGAGAAAGCGGTGCGTACCGGCCCGGCGGTGGACGGCGTCACCGGGTTGCAGACGCTGACCGTGGACGGCCTGGAGCCGGCAGTGCACCACGCCAAGATCCGGGCCATCCGGGAGTTGGTGGCGGCGGTACGCTGAGGCCGCCCGCCCTCACACGGACAGATTGCTGTTGCGCAGGTCGGTGATCAGCATGCAGCCCGGCGCGTGGGTGATGCAGAACTCCGGCTTCACCTGGGCGATAACCGATTGCGGCGTCACCCCGCAGGCCCAGAAAACCGGCAGCTCGTCCGGCCCCACCAGCACCGCGTCGCCATAGTCGGGGCGGCCGAGATCGGCAATACCGATCGCCGCGGGCAAGCCGATATGCACCGGCGCGCCGTGCACCGAGGGATAGCGCGCCGTGATCTGAATTGCGCGGATGGCGTCCGCCGGCTTCAGCGGGCGCATCGACACCACCAGCGGCCCATGGAACACGCCGGCCGGCACGGTGGGGATATTCGTACGGTACATCGGCACATTGCCCCCGCAGGTGAGGTGGCGCACCTCGATGCCGTCCTCGACCAGCGCGTCTTCGAAGGAGAACGAGCAACCGAGGGCGAAGGTTACAAGATCGTCGCGCCAGAACGGCCGGATGTCGGTCGGTTCCTCCACCAGTTCGCCGTGCCGCCAAACGCGGTAGCGCGGCACGTCGGTGCGGATGTCGAGGTCGTCGGCCAGCGCGGGCAGTTCCACCGCCCCGGGGTCGGACACCGCCAGCACCGGGCAGGGTTTCGGGTTGGCCTGGGCAAACCGGAGAAAATCATGCGCCAGCGCCGCCGGAAGAATGGCCAGGTTGGCCTGCACGTTTCCTGGGGCAAGCCCCGCCGTGGGTCCAGTGAAGCCCCCGGAGCGGATGCGCAGGCGCTCGGTGAGGCCGCGACGGTGGCCGATCTGCGAGATGGCGTTCATGATCCCCCTCCGGCTTGGCGGTGCGCCAGCGGCCACGATAGCCGAAGCCGAGGCCGGCATGAACCCGTCACACCCGACAAGGGCGCGGCGCTTGCCAAGCTGACGGGCGGGTGCGACCAAGGCGGCGCAACCAAGGATGGACCCCCATGCGCCTGATGAGCTTCCTGCGTCCCGACGGCACGCCAAGCTGGGGAGCGACAAACGGCGAGACGGTGAGCGACCTCCTCGACCACGCGCCGGGGCTGAAGGCGGCGCTGGCGATGACGGTAAGCCTCGCGCCGACGGCAACATCGTGGAGGCTCGACGAAGTGACCTTCCTGCCGCCCATCCCCAACCCGGACAAGATCATCTGCGTCGGGCTGAACTACCTGTCGCACATCCGCGAAGGCGGCCGCGAGCCGCCGAAGCAGCCGACGATCTTCACCCGCTGGGCCAACACGCAAGTGGGCCACAGGCAGCCGCTGGTCCGCCCGCACGTCAGCGCGACGCTGGATTACGAGGGCGAACTGGCGGTGGTGATCGGACGGTCCTGCCGGCACGTCAAGGCGGCCGACGCCGGTACGGTGATCGCCGGCTATGCCTGCTACAACGACGGCAGCGTGCGCGAGTGGCAGCGCCATTCCAGCCAGTACACCCCGGGCAAGAATTTCCCCCACACCGGCGGCTTCGGCCCGTGGATCGTCACCCCGGACGAGATCGGAAACATTTCCGAACAACACCTGGTGACGCGGCTGAACGGCGAGGAAGTACAATGTGCTACCCTCGACGACCTAGTGTTCGACGTGCCGGCACTGGTCGAATATTGCTCGACCTTCACGCGGCTGGAACCGGGCGACGTGATCATCACCGGCACCACCGGCGGCGTCGGCGCCTACCGCAAGCCGCCGCTCTGGATGAAACCGGGCGACACGGTGGAAGTGGAAATCACCGGCATCGGCACGCTGCGCAACCCGGTGGCGCAGGAAGAGTAGCAGGTTCCAAGGGCCTCCCAGCCGCATCGCGCGAAGGCCGCGCGACGGGCCTGGTGGGATCGAGAGGCAGAGCCCCTCGCTTTCCTACTCTGCCGCGTCCGCGTCCTCGGCCTCGGGGATGCCCAGCAGGGCGTTGGCGACCACTCCGGAGGCATCACGCACGCGTTTCTCGACGGCCTCGGCCACCTCGCGTTTATCGCGCAGGAACTGTTTGGCGTTCTCACGGCCCTGGCCGATCCGCTGGCTGTCATAGCTGAACCAGGCGCCCGACTTCTCCACCACGCCGGCCTTGACGCCGAGGTCGATCAACTCGCCGACCTTGCTGATGCCCTCGCCGTACATGATGTCGAA
>PLTJ01000199.1 GCA_003164455.1 Acetobacteraceae bacterium | reverse complement strand
GGCGTCCGAAACTCTTCACGGGAGCGGAACAGCCGCTTTGGAGTGCACAGCGGCAACAAGCGGACGTTCGTTCATGGGTCTTGCCACCGGCAGCCGTCGACATTCCCGCCGTTGCAACCGTCGGGCTCGCGGGTTAACCTGATTCCAGAATAGCTGGATTGGCGTTCATCGGAAAAGGCTTGGTTCAATCCGAATAGAGGCCGCGGCTAAGATGGCCACTAAGGCAAAGAAATAACGGGAGGGACGATGTTTCAACAACTCCAGACGCCGATCGGTGGTAGCCTCGGGCTGTCATTCCTGGTCGCTGTCCTGCCGATCCTCGCGGTGCTCGTTTTGTTGGGCGTCCTGCGAAGGCCAGCGTGGCAAGCCGCGCTCGCCGGCCTTGCCGTGGGTCTGATCGTGTCCGTGACGGCCTGGCAGATGCCGGTCGGGCTGGCGCTGAATGCGGTGGCGAGCGGAGCGCTCTTCGCGCTCTGGCCGGTCATGTGGATCGTTGTGAACGCGCTGCTGCTCTACAACATCGCCGTGCGGTCCGGTCGCTTCGAGGCCTTCCGGGTCTGGCTGATCGACCATCTGCCCGATGACCGCCGGGTGGTGCTGGTGGTCATCGGTTTCTGCTTCGGTGCGCTGCTTGAGGGCATCTCCGGGTTCGGCACCCCGGTCGCGATCACCAGTTCGCTGCTGATCCTGGTCGGCTATCCACCGCTCGAGGCGCTGGTCTTCGTGCTGATTTTCAACACCGCTCCGGTTGCCTTCGGTGCCCTGGGCGCGCCGGTAACGGTGCTCGGCGCGGTGACCGGCCTGCCAGCGCCGGTCCTTGGCGCGATGATCGGACGCCAGTTGCCCGTAATGGCGCTGATCCTGCCGTTCTACGTGATGGCGCTGTATGGCGGCCTGCGCTCCGTCCGCACTTTGTGGCCGCTGCTGCTGGTCGCCGGCGGCAGTTTCGCGGTGTCGCAATTCGTCTCCTCGAACTTCCTGGACTACGCGCTGACCGACGTGCTGGCCTCGCTCGGCTCGCTGGTGTGCACGCTGCTGTTTCTTCAGGTCTGGCGACCCGCGCCCGATCCCGAGTTCACGATCGCGAACGCGGCCCTTGCCAGAGAGCACAAGACAACGGCCGTCGCATCCTGGCAGGGCTGGCTGCCCTGGCTGATCGTATCGGCCGTGGTGGTCATGTGGACCCATTTCTCGGTGTTCACGATCGGGCAGAAGGCGATTCCCTGGCCGGGGCTGCATAACGCGATCTCCATCACGCTTTATGGCAACAAGCCCTATGCGGCGATCTGGGTGTTCCAGCCGCTCGCCACGGGGACGGCGATCCTGTTCGCGACGATCGTCACCGCGGCGCTCTTCCGGCTGTCGCCGAGAGCCTTCATCGGCTGCATCGGCGAGACCATCCGGCAGGTCTGGGTCGCGGTCGTCACCGTGATGCTGATCGTCGGCCTGGCTTACCTGATGAATTATTCGGGCCTTGCCTACACACTTGGACAGGCGGTCGCCTCGACCCGGTACCTGTTCGTATTCCTGTCGCCCTTCCTGGGCTGGATCGCGGTGATGCTGTCGGGCAGCGACACCTCGGGCAATGCGCTGTTCGGCAACCTGCAGGTGGTCGCCGCCCGCCAGCTTAACCTGAACCCGGTGCTGTTCGCCGCCACCAACTCCTCCGGCGGCGTCATGGGAAAGATGATCTCGCCGCAGAACATCGCCACCGGCGTGTCGGTGACCAACCTGAAGGGCCATGAAGGCGTGGTCTTTGCCCGCACCTTCTGGCACAGCATCATCCTGACGCTGGTGCTGGGCATGTTGGTCGCGGTGCAGCAGTTTCTTATTCCGTGGATCATCCCGGGTTAAAACTGTTTGCGTGGCGGCGCCGAGGGGCGCCGCCACGTGCAACTGAGGTGGTCCCCACCGGTTGGACGCGGTCAGGTGGCGAGCCTCCGAGGGCAGCGGGAGCCTGATGACGCAGGTCCGGGAATGCTGCCGCCGAGTCGGCTTGCGACCCTTCGCCCAGCTGGCCGGCATCGACAGCGGCCATCTGACCCGGCTACTGGCCGGTGACTGACAGCCAACCGCCGCCATGCAATCCCGGCGATCTGGCCTTGCAGCGGTAGCAGGTCGACTCGACCCTGCCGGGGCCATGCAGGCGGTTATGGTTGCCTGGGCCTAAACCACCCCTTGCAGCGGAATCAGGAATGCTGGCGTCGGTTCATCCGTTCCTGTCACGCAATGCCGCCAGAAGTGTCAACTCCCCCGGAGATTGCTATATCCCGTCGAGGAGCGGAGCCCGCGCCGTCCTTCTCTTGCTTTGGCGCCCCGCCCGGCCTATAGGCCGCGACTTGTTCGGCCGGTCGGCATCGGCGGGACCAGGCAGGAGTGAGCAGTGATGAAGGCGGGCATTCACCCGGACTACCACGAGGTCAACATCGTCATGACCGACGGGACCACGTTCAAGACGCGGTCCTGCATGGGCAAGCCGGGCGAGACGCTGCGGCTGGACATCGACCCGAAGTCGCACCCGGCCTGGACCGGGGTGCAGCGCATCATGGACACCGGCGGACAGGTGGCGAAGTTCAACCGGAAGTTCGGCGGCATCGGATTGAAGAAGTAGGGCCCTTCCCTCCGGCCTGCGGCAACGGCGCCGTCCCCCTTGAACGGGGGGGCGGCGTTTTCCATATTCACGGTTGTCCGAGATGCCCATTTGGGGTCCCGGAGCCTTCGTGGTGGCCGGCCCAGCATGGGCGGTCGCAATTGGAACCTTGCTGCTTCAGGAGGTACTATCGTGAACACATTCGACTTCGCCCCGCTGTTCCGTACTGCCATCGGCTTCGATCGTCTGGCGCGGATGGTGGACAACGCCTCGGCCAGTGCCGAGGCATCCTATCCGCCGTACAACATCGAGAGGACCGGCAAGGACAGTTATGTCCTCACCATGGCGGTGGCCGGCTTCGGTCCGGATGACATCGAGCTGACGGTGCAGGACAATACCCTGCTCGTCGCCGGTCGCGCCGGCGACGCCGACGGCCGCAAGGCCGAGGTGCTGTATCGTGGCATTGCCGGGCGCGCCTTCGAGCGCCGCTTCGTGCTCGCCGACCACATCGTCGTCGATGGCGCCGACATGCAGAACGGTATGCTATGCGTCAACCTCAAGCTCGTGGTGCCCGAGGCGCTGAAGCCGCGCCGCATCGCGGTGACGGCCGGTGCCTCGCAGATCGCCAGCGAGGCCGGCACGCCGAATAACGACTCCGGCACGTCAGCCCGGGCGGCCTGACGCCGACCGGAGGGGGCCGCGGCAACGCGGCCCTTTTTTTTGTCCCCGCTCCGGTTTGCTAACCCTTGCGGAAGAACGCGTCCGCCGCGCTGCGGTGGGACGTCTTGCGACCGACTTCCGCCTCGACGCGGACGATTTCGGCCCGCAATTCGTCGATATACGATTGCAGCTCCGCGACCCCGAGCAGATCGAGCGGCAGCTTGGTCAACCGCGCGGGCCGCGGGCGCGGCGTTTCGTCCTCATCGATGATCACCGGATCGTCTCCTGGCTGGTTGCGTCATGGCAGCGTTGTTCGGCTTGACCGGCATGGGGAGCGAGGGCCATATGCCGCGCTATCCCTCTTCTCCGGCAGGCCATGTGTCCCGGCGATGATCGCACCGGGAACCGTGCCTGCCCAGGGCGTCCACGAGACGCTGCCCCTGAGACGACGCCAAGGTACCACGTCATGACCCTCCCCCTGATGCCCAAGGCAACGGCGGTTTGGCTAATCGAGAAGACCGCGCTGACCTTCACCCAGATCGCCGATTTCTGCGGCGTGCACCCGCTGGAGGTGCAAGCGATCGCCGACGGCGAGGTCGCGCAGGGCATTGTCGGCTACGATCCGGTCGCCAACAGCCAGNNCCGGACGGCATCGCCTTCCTGCTGCGCAGCTACCCGCAGTTGTCCGAGGCGCAGATCGCCAAGCTGATGGGTTCCACCAAGGACACCATCCAGAAGGTGCGCGACCGCACGCACTGGAACAGCGCCAACATCAAGCCGCGCGACCCGGTGATCCTGGGCCTGTGCAGCCAGACCGACCTGCACAACATGGTGGAGCAGGCCAACGAACGGCTGGCCCGCGAAGGCCAGGCGGTGCCACCACTGCCAATGCCGGAAACCGACGAGGCCGCCTAATCCGGGCAGTCCCGCCGGCGGCTGCCGGGCGGGCTGCCCCCAAGATCGAGCGAACGGGCCGGCGTCAGTTCTCGCTCCGCAATCGCTCCATCTCCTCCTTGACCCGTAATTTCTCGATCTTCAGCTTCGTCAGGATTTCGGAATCCGGCCTGGGGCGCTGATCCTCGTCGGCGATCCGCGCCTCGAGGCTGGCATGGCGAAGCTTCAGGCTGTCGATACGGGGCTGCAGGTTCATAGGGCCTCCTCTCGGGGGTATGTCGTCGTGACGGACACGCGGACGGAGCCAACTGGCAGGCGAACCAGGAGCCCCCGCACTGCGTGCCATCGAAGCGTAACGCCGGACGCCGGCATTTGCCAGCACGTCGGCATGAGCGAAGCGCAATGGTCAATGCGTAGGCGGGGGCAGCGCGGTGTGGTAACAGATCATTATGCTAACTGACCGTGATTCACTGTTGCGCAAGCTCCATGAACTGAGAAGCGAGCATCGCGACCTCGATACCGTGATCGCGCGGCTCTCCGAGCATGGCGCCATGGACCACCTTCAGCTCAAACGGCTGAAGAAGCGTAAACTATTGCTCAAGGACGAGATCTCCTGGCTGGAATCCCGGCTGATCCCGGACAGCATCGCCTGACCGCCATGGATGCCCCCTCCTCTCCACCGCTGGTTGGCATCATCATGGGCAGTCAGTCGGACTGGCCGACGTTGACCCACGCGGCCCAGACCCTGGCCGGGCTGCAGGTGGCGCATGAGGTGCGCATCGTCTCGGCGCACCGCACCCCGGACCGGCTGCGCGACTATGCGGCCTCGGCCCGAGGGCGGGGGTTGCGGGTGATCATCGCCGGGGCCGGCGGGGCGGCGCATCTGCCCGGCATGTGCGCGGCCTGGACATCGCTGCCGGTGCTCGGCGTGCCGGTGGAAAGCCACGCCCTCAAGGGCATGGATTCACTGCTATCCATCGTCCAGATGCCGGCTGGGGTGCCGGTCGGCACACTGGCCATTGGCCGTGCCGGGGCAATCAATGCCGCCCTGTTGGCGGCTGCCATCCTGGCCATCGGCGATCCGGATCTGGCGATGCGGCTGGACGCGCTGCGCGCCGGACAGACCGCCGCCGTCGCACAAGCGCCCGTGGAGACGTCTCCCACATGAGCATCCCCCTGCCGCCGAACAGCACGATCGGCATCGTCGGAGGCGGCCAACTCGGCCGGATGTCCGCGCTGGCCGCGGCGCGACTGGGCTATCGCTGCCACATCCTCAGCTCCGAGCCCGACAGCCCGGCGGCCCTGGTGGCGGCCGGCAGCACGGTGGGCGACTACGAAGACCCCGCGGTCCTGCGCGCCTTCGCCCGCCAGGTGGACGTCATCACCTTCGAATTCGAGAACGTTAGTGCCGAGGGCCTCGACCTGATGGCCTCGATCAGGCCGGTGCGGCCGGCGCCCGCGGTGTTGCGGATCAGCCAGTACCGGCTGGCCGAGAAGAGCTTCCTGAACGGCATCGGCGTGCCGACCACGCCCTGGGCGGCGGTGGACAGCAGGGCGGAACTGGAAGCGGCGGCACGGCGGATCGGGCTGCCGGCTGTGCTGAAGACAGCGCGACTGGGCTATGACGGCAAGGGTCAGGTGCTGCTGCGCGAGGCCGACGAGGTTGCCGCGGCGTTCGACGACCTGTCGCCGAAGCCCCTGATCCTCGAAGCCGCCGTCGATTTCGCCTGCGAGATCAGCGTGATCGTGGCGCGTGGCTCGGACGGGACGATGGTGGCCTTCGACACGGTGGAGAACGGCCACCGCAACCACATCCTGAACATCAGCTACGCCCCCGCGCGCGTCTCCGCGCGAGTCGACGCGACAGCGCAGGCGATGGCGCGGCGGGTGGCGGAGGGGCTCGATTTCGTCGGGGTCCTGGCGGTGGAGATGTTCGTCACCGCCGACGGCAAAGTATTGGCCAACGAGATCGCGCCGCGGCCGCACAATTCCGGGCATTGGACGATCGACGCTTGTCCGGCCAGCCAGTTCGAGATGCATGTGCGTGCCGTCGCGGGGCTGCCGCTGCTGCCGGCGGTGCGGCACTCCGATGCGGTGATGAAGAACCTGATCGGGCCGGAGGAACTGGCGCTATGGCCGCAGGTCGTCGCCACTCCGGGGCTGATTCCGCATCACTACGGCAAGACGGACGCACGGCCGGGCCGCAAGATGGGCCATGTGACCCGGTTGTTCCCGCGCGGCGGCCTGCCCGGCGATCTCGCCATCGCCGCCGCCCTCGGCCCGCTGGCGCCGACGATCGGGGGCTGACTTAACTTAGCCGAGCCAACGCCCCAACCGCGCGCGCAAAGGCGCCGAAGTCCTGCCATCGTGCCGACTCGGGCACGTCTCCCAGCGTCAGCGTGCCCCCCGAGGCCAGTACCGCGCCCTCGATCATGAGGTTGTCGGCGAGCGAAAAATCCTCCACCAGCAGGCCCTCGGCGTCGCGCAATCCATCCGCGCCACGCCTCGCGGCGGCGCCGAGAAAGGCGCGGGTGCGTTCGGTAAAGGGCCGGGCGTCGTTCGACCAGGCGAACACGGGCAGCCCCAGCGCACGCGCGAACCCCACCTCGAGGACCGTGCCGGCATCGGCGCTGGAGCTGCGGAACGGGGTCAGATTGGCGATCAGCGCCTGGCAGGTGCGGATGTGCGCCTCGTTGCGCTGGGCGATGCGGTGCGCCTCGGGCAGCGCCGACCACGCCGCCGGCTCGCCCGCCAGCGCATCCAGCGGCGAAACCCCGAGCAGGCCGTGACGGGCACATATTTCCTTCAGCGCCGCGACCCGGGCGAAGGGGTCGGGCAGAAACACGTCGGGTCCGGCGAGATACACGCGCATGGCGGCCACCCTGCCTGAGCCCGGGCGCGCATTGAAGCCCCCCAGGCGATGCGTGGCCTTGTGCGGCGCCGGGAGGGATGGCAGAAGCGTTCCGCCAGTGTGACGGCGCGCGGCGGCAAACCGCGGTGGGGCAAATTCAAGAGGGCAAAATGGCAAAGATCAAAGTGAAAACCCCTGTCGTGGAGCTCGATGGGGACGAGATGACCCGCATCATCTGGGGATTCATCAAAGACAAGCTCATTCTCCCGTATCTCGACATCGACCTCAAGTATTACGATCTCGGGATCGAATACCGCGACCAGACCGACGACCAGGTCACCGTCGATGCCGCCAACGCCATCAAGCAGTATGGGGTCGGCATCAAATGCGCCACCATCACCCCGGACGAGGCCCGCGTGGCCGAGTTCAAGCTGAAGAAAATGTGGCGCAGCCCGAACGGCACGATTCGCAACATCCTGGACGGCACCATCTTCCGCGAGCCGATCATCTGCCGCAACGTGCCGCGCCTGGTGCCGCACTGGAACCAGCCGATCGTCATCGGCCGCCATGCCTACGGTGACATCTACCGCGCCACCGAGACCAAAATCCCCGGCCCTGGCCGCGTCACGCTGGTCTATCAGCCGGCCGACGGCAGTGCCGCGCAGGTGATGGACGTGCACGTCTTCAAGGGTCCCGGCATCGCCATGGCCATGCACAACACCCGCGCCTCGATCGAGGGGTTCGCCCGGGCCAGCCTCAACTACGGGCTGCTGCGCCACTACCCGGTGTATCTCTCCACCAAGAACACCATCCTGAAAGCCTATGACGGCATGTTCAAGGATGTCTTCCAGGAGATCTTCGAGGCCGAATTCAAGCCGCAATTCGATGCCGCCGGCCTGACCTACGAGCACCGCCTGATCGACGACATGGTGGCCTCCGCGCTGAAGTGGAACGGCGGCTATGTGTGGGCCTGCAAGAACTATGACGGCGACGTGCAGAGCGACATCGTGGCCCAGGGCTTCGGTTCGCTCGGCCTGATGACTTCTGTCCTCATGTCGCCGGACGGTCACACGGTCGAAAGCGAGGCGGCCCACGGCACCGTCACCCGCCATTTCCGCGAACACCAGAAAGGCCGGGAAACCAGCACCAACCCGATCGCCTCGATCTTCGCCTGGACCCGGGGCCTCGCCTACCGCGGCAAATTCGACAACACGCCGGACCTGACCGCCTTCGCCGAGACCCTGGAACGGGTGTGCGTCGAGACTGTGGAAAGCGGCGCCATGACAAAGGACCTTTCCAGCCTCATCGGCCGCGACCAACCCTGGCTGAACACCCAGACTTTCCTCGCCAGGATCGACGACAACCTGCGGGCAGCGATGCGATAGAAAAAGCAGGGCGATTCCGGACAAGCCGGAATCGCCCCGACCTCTTATGCGCGCGTTGATCTTGCTCTAAGCGTTCAACGCCAGTTCGCTGAGTTTCTCCGGTGTCGGAACGCCGTCAGGCCCCCAGCCGCGAAGGCTGTAGTATTCCGGCAACATCTCCTGGAGGCGATTGACTGCGCCCTTGGACGGTCCGTTCGGAATCGGCTCGTTCAGCATCCGCGGCGGCAGCGTGTCGTCAGCGGCCGTCAGGCCCGCCTTCAGGTTCCACAGCCGCTCAAGGTTCCAGATGCGCTCGCCGGTCTTGAGATAGCCCGCGACATCGTAGGGAACGCCGGTCGCCGTCGTCATCAGCTCGGCATACTGCGCGGGGCCCATCCCCCCCGACGACAACAGGCAGGCCCCGGTGGCATCCAGCGCCGCCGTACCGTTCTGGACCCCGACGAGCAAAGCCGCTTTGCCCTCGGTCGCGTTCTTGTCCATTGTGGCCCCACGACTGAGCACCTCCACGCCGACGGTAAAGCCGCGCACATGGCAGCCGCCGCGGTTCGACGTGGCATATTCCAGCCCGATGCCCTGCGCCGCGCGCGGCTCGTAGGCCGCCATCTCCTGCTTCTTCGCGGTCATCGACAATTCGGGGTGGCCGTACAGGCTGGCCAGCCGCCAGGAGCCGAGCTGCAGCTTCTTGCCGAAGCCTTGGCCGAGCCCGGTCAGGCGCACCGCCTCGACCATCGCCTCGGCATTGCCGAACTCCAGCCGCAAACCCTCGGTGTCCTTCAGGGTGATGATGCCGCGTTGGAACATCTCCATGGCGCAGGCAACGGTGCTGCCCATGGAAATCGTGTCGAGGCCCATCTCGTTGCAGAGGTAGTTGGCCTTCGTTACCGCATCGAGATCGTCAACGGCGCAGTCGGGCCCGAAGCACCAGGCGGTTTCGTATTCGGGACCTTCCCCCTCGCTCTTGTATTTCGGGTTGGTGACCTTGGTCACGCGGCCGCACGAAATGACGCAGGAGAAGCAGCTTTTCGTTCGCTGCAACAGGGTGGCCGCCAGGGTTTCCCCGCTCACCTTGTCGGCGGTCGGAAAATGCGATTCCTGGAAATTGGCGGTGGGCAGCCCGCCGACGGCGTTCATCGGATTGATGTTGGCATCGGTGCCGTAGATCCTCAGGCTGTAGCCGGTGCCCGGGCTATTCTTGAGCATCTTGCTGATGCGGCTCACGGCGTCGACAAAGGCCGCCTTGTCGGCGACCGTCACGGCGCCGGTGCCACGCACGACGATCGCCTTCAGGTTCTTCGAGCCCATCACCGCGCCGACGCCGGTGCGTCCGGCCGCCCGGTGCATGTCGTTCATGATAGCGGCGATCATCGACAGGTTCTCGCCGGCCGGGCCGATGCAGGCGACCTTGGCGTCCGCTGCCGTTTCGGCATAGAGCGCCTCGGTCGTCTCGGGTACTTGCTGGCCCCAGAGATGGCGCGCGTCGCGGATTTCGACCTTGTCGTCCTGGATCCAGAGATAGACCGGGCTGGCCGCCTTGCCTTCGACGATGACCAGGTCATAGCCGGCGAATTTCAGTTCCGGTCCCCAGTTGCCGCCGGAATTCGAGGCCGCGATGGTGCCGGTCAGCGGCCCCTTGGTGACCACGTTGTAGCGGCCGGCGGCCGGGGCGAAGGTGCCGGTCAACGGGCCGGAGACGAACATGATCTTGTTCTCAGGCGACAACGGATCGACCCTGGGATCCACTTCGTCGTACATGAGTTTGGTGCCGAGCCCGCGGGCGCCGATGTACTGGCGTGCCAGCGCGGGATCGAGCGCCTCGACCGCGATCTTGCCGCTGGTCAGGTCCACCCGGAGCAGTTTTCCGATCCAACCGTGCATGATCAGGCCTCCAGGAAAGCATTCTTGAGTTTGGTCGCGAACGCCCGCTTGCGCACCTGCGCCGAGACAGTGTCTTCAACCCATGCCAGGGCCTGGCTGGGGCAGATCCTGACGCAGGCCGGGTCGCCGTTGCAGGTGTCGCATTTGAGGATCGAGGACGTTAGGGCGTCCCAGGACGCGTTGCCGAACGGGCAGGCCTGGACGCACATCTTGCAGCCCATGCACTTGGCGGCATCGAGATCGACCTGCCCGGTGGCGCGGTTGCGCGTCAACGCCTTCGGCATGCAGACGGTCGTGCAGGGCGCGTCGTTGCATTGCTGACACATCATCGGGACGGAAAAACCTTCCCGTTCCCAGGTATAGACATGGATACGAGACGCCTTTGGCCGAAAATCGCTCCCGTGTT
Organism: Acetobacteraceae bacterium; assembly: GCA_003164455.1. Classification (GTDB taxonomy): domain Bacteria; phylum Pseudomonadota; class Alphaproteobacteria; order Acetobacterales; family Acetobacteraceae; genus Rhodovastum. Next base: position 660 of record PLTJ01000199.1, on the reverse strand, counting down.
CCATGGAACAGCCGAGCTCGCAGTTATGACACCCCGTGCATTTATCGGGGTGGATCATCAACATCATACTCATGGTCGCTTCTCTTCCCTGCCTGGCTTTTGCTCGCCCGCCCGATATTCCAACAAATTATGCTTACCAGAGTGACGGCCCCAAGTCCTTGATATGGGTCAAATAGCGCGCTAACCATTCCTTAAAAAGAACAAAACCAGTCCGGTCGCCGCCCCGGGCCGCGGCCCCTTCAGGAAGCGAGGTCGCGAATGCAGGCCCTGAGGTGGCCGGGGGCGACTTCCACCAGGGGCGGGATCGCCTGGGCGCACTCGGCGATGGCGCGCGGACAGCGGGTGCGGAAGACGCAGCCTGAGGGCGGATTGGCCGGGCTCGGGATGTCGCCTTGCAGCGGTACCCGCGACCGGCGCTGCCGCGGGTCCGGCACCGGCGCCGCATCCAGCAGCGCCAGGGTGTAGGGATGGCGCGGATCGCGGTACAGCGTGTCGCTGGGGGCGATTTCCATCACCCGGCCGAGATACACCACGACGACGCGGTCGCTGATGTAGTGCACCACCGCCAGGTCATGGGCGATGAACAGGATGGCGAGGCCGAGGTCGCGTTGCAGATCCTGCAGCAGGTTCACGACCTGCGCCTGCACCGACACGTCGAGC
>PLTJ01000390.1 GCA_003164455.1 Acetobacteraceae bacterium | reverse complement strand
TGATGCCGATCCGTGCGCCCAGGTGGCGGGGATCGGCGGCGATCGTCAGCATCGTCTCGGAGGCTGCGCGGAACAGCAAGTCGTAGACGGCGGTCTTATTCTGCAGCGCGATGTCGGCGACCTCGTCCGGCAGGGTGANNCACTTGGGGCAGTGCCGGTTGCGGCAGCTAATGGGAAATTCCCATTAGCTGCCTTATGGGCAAAATCAGTAATGGGGAGTCAGCGGGTGGCTCCTCGTGGAGTTGCGGCCGTTTTCAAGCGCGACAGCGCTGCTGTGCATCCTCTCCTGTCTCCATAAGTCGGGGTCTCTCCGCCGCTACGGTTGATTTGGCTGCCATTAGCCAATGATAGGGGGACACGATGCTGGAGACGTATTTCGAATCGCCAAAGATGCTTGCGCACCTGCGCGCCGGTCCAAGCGGACCTTACATGGATGGCTTCGCCGCGTGTCTCGAACGCAGCGGGTACGATCCCTCCGTCGCGGTACGCTATCTACGCGCAGCGGCGCACATCGGGCACTTCACACAGGAGCAGGGTGGGACGTTGGCCAACATGGATTTGTTGGCCTTCTCACGCCATTTGCAAACCTGCGATTGTCCGCGACCAAAAGGGGGGCGCCGCAACCACCATACGGTTTACGGTGCCAGGCGTTACCGCGAATATCTTGTGGCAATCGGCGCCGACCAAAGCGGTAACACGCCAGAGAGTCAGAATCCTGATCCGGCGATCATTGTCGAGTACCGGCGATGGCTGCGGAAGCATCGCGGTGCAGCGGAATCGACAATCAGACTTTATTCCAGGGACGCTGCCGACTTATTGACGGCGCTTGGCGATGACCTCGGGCGATGGGACGCAAAGGGCGTGCGCGACCATTTTTTGGAGCGCGCCAGCAAGTGCGGATCTGGCACCGCTGAAAAACTGACCACAGGTTTACGCGCGTTCTTGCGATACCTCAGTGCCCGCGGCCAGTGCCAGGCCGATCTCGATCGGGTTGTGCCAACCTTTGCCTCCTGGCGCCTGGCCAGACTTCCAAGATATTTGACGGCGGAGCAGGTCGCCCGCCTGATCGCCGCATGTGACGGCAGTTCGCCGGCACGTCGGCGTGACCGAGCAATCATTCTGATCCTGGCACGACTCGGGCTTCGCGCCGGCGATGTCGCGGAACTTCGCATCGGCGATATCGAGTGGGAGGCCGGGACGCTGCGGGTCTCTGGGAAGGGACGCTACCAGGTTCGATTGCCACTCCCGCAGGACGTTGGAGACTCGATCCTTGAATACCTCGCGTGTCGGGTTCCCACCCTGGAGTGCGACCATGTCTTCGTTCGGAACATTGCACCGTATCGGCCTTTCAAGAATGGCGACGGCGTATCCTCCGCGGTGAGGTGGGTGATGAAGCGGGCTGGCGTCGTGAGCCCGGCCAAAGGCGCACATATCCTTCGGCACACGGCGGCGACCCAGATGCTGCGCCATGGCGTTCCCCTCGACCAGATTGGATTGGTCCTCCGGCACAGGGGCATCGACACGACGGCGTACTACGCCAAAGCCGACGTCAATTTGCTGAAAGAGATCTCCCAGCCATGGCCGGGGGCACTCTCATGATCGACGCCGTGGCCGCCTATCTCGCCCTGCGCCGCACCGCAGGCTTTGAGATGGTAAATGCGGAATATCTGCTGGGCAGCTTTGCCCGCTTTGCCGCCGAGCGGAACGAGAGCCACATCCGCAGGCAAGCCGTGATCGATTGGGCGGCTCAAGGGGCATCCGCGGCGCAGCGCGACCAGCGGCTTAAAGCGGTCTGTCGGTTCGCCCGTCACGTCCGCTTCGAAGATGATCGGCACGAGTTGCCACCGACGAATTACTTTGGGTGCCGCAAGACGCGCCGCATGCCGTACATCTATTCATCCAACGAAATCGGTCGCCTCATCGAAGCCACTGGTCACCTCCGTCCTTGTGGCGCGATCAGAGCTCAGACATACAGCACTTTGATCGCACTGCTGGCCTCCACCGGGTTGCGAGTTTCCGAGGCGCTGGGGCTGAGATTTGCCGATATTACTGATGATGGTTTGTTGATACGGGATACCAAGTTTCGAAAAACTCGCCTGGTGCCACTGCACGACACCGCAGCCGCGGGGTTACAGTGCTATTTGATACGCCGCCGCGAACTCGGTGCCGGCGATGACCATGTGTTCATCGGCGGTCATGGTGGACCTCTGCCTTACACAGCGGTTCATAGCACGTTCCAAACATTGTTGAGGAAAGCGGGCCTCTGGCCTGCCCCAGGCCGACATCGCCCGCGCTTGCACGACCTCCGTCATGCCTTTGCCGTGCGGGCACTGCTGACCAGCCCGCCAGGCCGAGCACGGACCGGACAGCACATGGTCGCATTGGCGACCTATCTGGGTCACGTCAACATCTACGCAACGTACTGGTACCTGGAGGCCACGGCCGACCTTCTGAGCGACGTCGCCAGCGCCGGAGAGCTGTTCATGTCCGGGGGAGCACAACCATGACGCCGGTCGCCCCCCATATCGAAGCCTTCCTGCGCGATAATCTCTCGCGTCACCGAGGCGCCAGCCAGCACACATGCGATTCTTATGCTTACAGCTTCCAACTTCTGTTCGAGTTCGCGGCAACCAGACTTCGGACGAAGCCGTCGTCGCTCTCGCTGGAGCAGCTTGATTCGGAACTGGTCAGCGCGTTCCTCGAATATCTGGAGGACACACGCCGGAACGCGCCAGAGACACGCAACGTTAGGTTGGCGGCGATAAAATCCTTCTTTCACTTCCTGGAACACAGGCAGCCGGCGGCGCTCGAACAAATCCGTCGTGTTCTGGCGGTACCGTTCAAGAAAACCACCTCACGCCTGGTGCCTTATCTCATCCGCGAGGAAGTTCAGGCGCTGTTGGATGCCCCCGATCCAACGACCCGTGATGGTATCCGGGACCGAGCAATGTTGCATCTGGCGGTTTGTGCTGGATTGCGGGTGTCCGAGCTGACGGGTCTGCGGACCGGTGATGTGACGCTACCATCGATGAGCATTCGCATCCTCGGCAAAGGGCGGCGAGAACGGGTGCTGCCGTTATGGAAAACCACGGCGGCGGCGCTCCGAGCCTGGCTCGCGATCCGAGGGACGGTCGCGACACCCGAGTTGTTTATCAGTCAGCGAGGTGAACCACTGAGCCGTTGGGGGTTTGCCTACGTACTAAAACAACATGTCGGAACGGCTGGCCAACTCTGTCCAGGGTTGCAGAAAAAGCGGGTTTCGCCACACGTCCTGCGGCACACCTGCGCGATGATCGTGCTTCAGGCCACGCAAGACATCCGCAAGGTGTCGCTTTGGTTGGGGCATGCCTCCCTGGCAAGCACTGAAGTTTACACGCGAGGCGATCCCACCGAAAAGCTGGAAGCGATCGAGGCGATCGTGCCGCCACACCTGCGCAAGGGCGCCTTCCGGCCGCAGGACAAGCTGATCGCCTTGCTCCGGGATACCGCGGTAATGGAGAGCAAAAGGTCCACGAACAACGTCAAACGGGAGAGAGCCACCCGCTGACTCCCCATTACTGATTTTGCCCATAAGGCAGCTGTTGTAGGCGATCCGCCAGTGGCCGCAGTCCTCGCAAGCCTCGACATGACCGCCCAGGGCTGCCGTGCGGCAATGCTCGATCGCCGACATGACCTTGAGCTGATGAAGGCTCAGGTGCCCGGCATGGGTGGCCCGATAAGCGAGGCCGGCGGTACGGAAGATATCGGCGACCTCGAGCGAGGCGCGCACCGCCTCAGCTGTCTGGCGTTACCTGTCGAGGAATGAAGAGACCGAGCTTGTCGAGCGGGCTGGTCA
>PLTJ01000437.1 GCA_003164455.1 Acetobacteraceae bacterium | reverse complement strand
CAAAGTCGTTGACACGCTCCGAAGCCGACATCACGCACTACGTCGAGCGGCATGTCCGGGATCGGGGTGCCGATTCGGGGAAGGCGATGTGCTGGGCGCTACGTTTATTTCTGCGATATCTCCATCATAAAAGGCTCAACCCGTTTCCTCTGGCGGACTGCGTCCCGTCCATCAGGAGATGGAAGCTCGCGAGCCTGCCGACCTATCTGTCCGCCGCGCAGGTTCAGGAAGTCCTCGAGTGTTGCGATCGAGCGACAGCTTTGGGGCGGCGAGATTATGCCACCCTCATGATGCTGGCCAAACTCGGCTTGCGGGCTGGCGAGGTCGCGACCCTCACCCACACGCTGGCGTCGTGGGGCAGCCCGGTCCATCGCGACCGGCAGATCACTCCGGTCCTGCAACGCTTTCCCGACCTGATGCACGGCAGCGCATCCTAGATGCAATGGTGTTCATGGCTCCCCTGGCCCGGAACTCCCGGCGACCGCGCGCCACCCTTGGTTGTCGGATCGTTCATTGCTGGAGCAGCCGTGCTTTGGTATGCTTTCATCGTCAAGCGCCCCGTGAGCCGGACCGGGCCGGAGCGCATGGCACAGCCGGAGCCGGTGCAGCCAGCGGTGCCAGGGCTGGATCTCATGCACCGTCGAGGCGGGAAGATATGATGGGCAAGACCATTGTCGAGAAGATCCTGGGCCGCGCCGCAGGGGGAGAGGGCCTTGCCCCGGGCGATATCGCCGTAGTGGAAATCGACCTGACGGTCCTGATCGACACCGATTTTTTCCCCTCGAACTGGCGGAATGTCACCAAGGTTGCCAATCCGGACAAGGTCGTCGTCGTTTACGACCACAGGATGCCGGCTCCGGACCGCGAGACCGCGGAAGCCCACGTCGCGGGACGAAGTTTTGTCAGGCGGTTCGGCATCAAACGCTTGCATGACGTCGGTCGGGACCAGGGCATCAGCCATGTCGTGGTTGCCGACAATGCCTACGCCCTTCCCGGCATGATCATGGTCTGCGAGGACTCGCATACCTGCAGCGCCGGGGCTTTCAACTGCGCCGGGCGGGGCATCGGCGGCCCGGACATGATCTATTGCATCACCACCGGCACGACCTGGTTCCGCGTCGGCGAGACGATCCGCTACGATCTCGCGGGCAGGCTGCGGGCCGCCGTTTCGACCAAGGATGTGTTCCTGCATATGGCGGGCCGGTTCGGCGATCACACCAACCAGAACCTCGAATTCGGCGGCGACGGGCTGAGGTATCTCGGCATGGATGCCCGGCGGACGCTGACCACCATGGCTGCCGAACTGAGTGCGGAGTTCGCCATCTTCGATCCCGACGACGTTCTGCTCGATTATGTGCGGCAGCGGAATCCGACGGCTGTTTTCGAGCCCGTCTACCCCGATGCCGATGCCGGCTACAAGGAACGTCGCAGCATCGCGCTCGGGGAAATCGAGCCCATGCTGGCGCTGCCGGATGCGATGGTGAACAACACGATTCCCCTTAGGGAGGCGGCAGGCGAGCAGATCCAGCAGGCCTTCATCGGCTCCTGTGCGAATGGAACTCTGGACGACCTGGCGGTGGCGGCGAAAGTCGTGGGCGGGCGGAGGATCGCGCCTGGCGTGCGGCTGATCGTGACACCCGGGTCGGAGAGGATCCATCGGGAGGCGCTCAAGGCCGGCTACGTTTCCGCGCTGATGGAGGCCGGGGCGATCGTCACCAACGCCACCTGCGGGGCCTGCGCCGGTGGCCATCTCGGGGTGCTGGGGCCCAGCGAGACCTGCATCACGTCGAGCACCCGCAACTACAAGGGCCGCATGGGCGATCCAAGCGCGCGCATTTTCATGGCGTCGACGGCCACCGTGGCGGCCTCCGCCGTGACCGGTGTCATCACGCATCCCGGTGAATTCCTGAGCGAGGTCGTCGCATGATTGCCGGTCGGGTCTGGAAGTTCGGCGACAACATCAGCACGGACCTGATGTTGCCGCGGCCCTTCATGCTGCGACCGCCGGAAGAGCAGAAGCTCGCGGTGTTCGCCGCGACCCGGCCAGGCTGGGTCGCACAGGTGCGCTCCGGCGACATCATGGTAGTGGGCCGGAATTTCGGCACGGGCTCCGCCCGCCCCGCGGCGCGGTCGCTTCGCAACCTCGGCCTCGGCTGCCTCCTCGCCGAGTCGATCAACGGGCTGTTTTTCCGCAACTGCGTGAACTTTGGCTTCCTTGCCATGGAATGCCCGGGCGTTTCCGAGGCCTTCGAGGAGGGTCAGTCCGCGGAGGTCTTCCTTGACGATTTCACCGTGCTCAACCGGGAAACCGGCGTGCGGCTCAAGGGTGTCCCGATCCCGGGGGCGCTCCTGGAGTTGATGCAGGGCGGGGGAGTTTTCCCGATCCTCGAAGCGAGAGGATTGATCGAGCGGATCCCGCCGCACTGACTAGAGCGGGATGAGCGCTGAAGGACGCGCTGACCCGCTCTAGCTCTTTGTTTGATCGCGTGATTCAGACCGCCGGCGATTCCGCCTCCGGTCATCACGCTCTAGTACATCGATTCCATGAAACCGACCCGTTGTAGAGGATTCCTGGAGTGTTGCTCTATATGGTAGCCTGACCGGATCGAATCAGCGGGGCTGGGCACGATGGCAGCGCCTCGGCGGGTAATCGAGATTTCGATCGGAGACGAATATCTGGCTCAGATGGAAACGATCGCACGGTCGCCACGGAACCGGTGTGTCGGGTCGAGCGGGCGCGGATCCTGCAGGCTTATCGCGCCGATCCATCGGCCTACGCAGTGGGCGAGGCGATCAGGGTCACCCATCATACCAACCGCCCGAAATAACGGAAGAGTCATCATCAGGGTCGGTTGGTATTAGTTCCCGATTGCTTCGAGCGCCGACAGAACCGCGTCGCCCATCTCCCGGGTCGAAATCGGCTTGACTCCCGGCTCGGCGATATCGGCCGTACGCACGCCACTGGCTAGGACCTGCCCCACGGCACGCTCCAGCAGCGCGGCATCCGCCGGCCGCTTCAGCGTCAGGCGGAGCAGCATGGCGACGCTGAGGATCGAGGCGAGCGGATTTGCGATGTCCTTGCCGGCGATGTCGGGCGCGCAGCCGTGGACAGGTTCATAAAGCGCCTTTGCCCGGCCTGCCGCATTCGCCGCGCCCAACGATGCGGATGGCAGCATGCCAAGCGAACCGGACACCATTGCGGCGCAATCGGAGAGGATGTCGCCGAAGATGTTGCTGGTGACGACGACATCGAACTGCGCAGGAGCACGCACGATCTGCATGGCGCAGTTGTCGACATACATGTGGCTCAGTTCGATGTCGGGGAATTCGGCGTCGTGCAGGGCCTGGACTTCCTCGCGCCAGAGGACGCTGGTTTCGAGCACGTTTGCCTTGTCAACCGAGCAGACCATTCGGCGACGGCCTCTGGCCAACTCGAACGCCACGCGGGCGATGTCGCGGATTTCGTTGGTGGTGTAGGCCTCGGTGTTGAACCCGCGCCGTTGGCCGTCGGGGAGGGTGGCGATCCCACGCGGGCGGCCGAAATAGATGCCGTGGGTCAGTTCACGCACGATGATGAAATCCACGCCGTTCAGCACGCGCGCCTTCAGCGGGGACGTCTCGGCGAGAGCCGGCCACGCGAAGATCGGCCGTAGATTGGCGAACAGGTTGAACCCCTGACGCAGCGACAGCAAGCCGCCGGCCTGGCGCACGGCCTGGGGTACGTTGCCAATTCCGGGCCCCCCCTCCGCGCCGAACAGGATCGCATCCGATACATCAACCACCTCGCGGGTGTCGGGAGGAATGAGGTGTCCGGTCGCCTCGTACGTGTCGGCCCCAAATTCGGCATCGCGGAGGATGAGGGGGATGTTCCGCTTCGCGGCGAACCAGCAAAGGACCCGTCGCCCCTGCGCGGTCACCTCCGGTCCGATGCCCTCGCCGCCAATCACCGCAATCGTCGCCGCGGCTGTCGAATTGCTCATGCCTCTGCTCCGTCGAAGAGTCGCGCTCACCGGGACCTGGGATTCCTTGTCGCGCCGCGGGTCGCCGCGCACAGCTCCGCGGGAGCTGTCTCCGTCCGACTTCTGCTGTCACACGCGCTTGCACTCGGTTCTTCTTGTTATGCGTCTGGAAAGACTGCCCGATCACCGGGGCCGGCACCGATTGTATGACGCGGAGCATCCCGGAACAGTGTCGGTTGGGCAGCGGGCCATCGTGTTTCGTGATGGCGCGGGCGCGTCAGGCGGTTCGGGCCCGCAGATCGTCCACAAGCAAACGGGCGGCTTGCGGCAGGGCCGCATAGGCCCGCATTCCCAGGACGAGGGACCGCTGCGCCCACGGTTCCATCAGCGGGACGCTGACGAGGCGTCCATAGCTCATGCGGTTGCACATGACCTCCAGAGGCGCGATTGCAACCCCAAGCCTCGCCTCGACCAAACGGGACATCGCGTCGAAGCCATTGACCCTGATGCGCACGTTAAGCTGCCGGCCCAGGTCGGCAGCCGCCCTGATGCACAAGGTATCGATCGACGTGCCCTTCTCGAGACACACGAATTCGTACTCGATCAGATCGGCGAAGTGGACACTTTCGTGTTTGGCCAGCGGGTGGTCCGCCGTCATGAATGCGGCCAGGTGATCATCCCGATAAGGAAAGATTTGCAGTTCCGGGGTACGCAAAACCTCGCCGAATATGCCGATGTCCGCGCGGTTCTCTGAGACCGCCTGGATGATGTCCGCGCTACTGCTTTCCTGCAGATCGACCTTCACTCCCGGATGGGCGATCAGGAACGCACTGAGGTCGTTCGCGAGCGTCTCCAGGATGGCGGACCGGTTGGCAAAGAGGCGGATGTGGCCGCGGGTGCCGTGACGGTAACCGGTCATCTCCATTTCGAGCTGAAACATGTGGCCCAGCACAGCGCGCGCATGGTCAAGCAGCGCAAAGCCGGCAGGTGTCGGGTCCAGTCCCTTGGAATGACGAAGGAACAGTTCGACATGAAGGGCCTTTTCCAGGTCAGAAATGCGTCGGCTCACGGCTGACGCGGCAATGTTACTTTCCTCGGCGGCCTTTGCTATGCTTTTATATTCCATAACCGCGACGAACAATTGCAGCGTCAAAATGTCGATGTGGATGTTCATCACCGTTAATCCCGTAGCACAAAGCCCCCCTGCCCGCTGAGCCGGCCGGCCCGACGCTGGCAAGGTCGCATTATGCCACAATTCGCTTCCCGTTGACCGTTACGATCCGCCAGGGAGACGAATGAATCGGTATGCCCTCGGCGGCATCCGAGCGCCAGACGCAGTTGCCCGGTCCGGGCCGCCGGGTAGTCTGCCTGTCGGCGCCGGGCACGGCCATGCGAGGGAAGATCCAGCAAGCGCCGGCCGACCGCAAGTGCGGTCGGCCGGTAGGCTAACCAAAAACCGTTAACTGGACGGAATCCTAGGGGGTTTTGCCGGCGCTGGTCGCAGCCAAAGTAAATCTGGGCAGTACAGTGCCATCCAGCATTGTGCTGTAGACCATCCGAACCGGTGCGCCTATCCAACTCTGGGCAGGGGTTTCCCCTTCAAGGTTCGAGGCCATAAAAGGCCCTTCGGCCAGCTTGACGGCTACGACATTATACGGTTCCGGATAGGCAGCGAGATAGGTGCGGTGGTACACGACCCAGGAAACGATCGTGCCGCGCCCGGAAATCGGCTGCCATTCAAGATTGGACGACAGGCAATGCGGGCACACTGGCCCAGGTGGGTATTGCATCTCGCCGCAATTCAGGCAGCGCTGCAACCGCATGGTACCTTCGCGGATGCTCGCCCACATCGGACCATCATACAGACCCATGACGGCTGGAGGAGTGCGGACCGCTTCGACAACGTCAGTCATAGTACGGTCTCCTATCGGCTGTAGACGATCGATACGGCATTGCCGCAGACATCCGACGTATAGTGAGCGTGACGGCAGTTCGGCACCTGCCGCTCGCCACATTCACCACGCAATTGCCGGACGCATTCGATCTGATGCGCCCAGCCCTGCATGTAAGTTTCTGACAAGTGGCCGCCACTGGTATTGATGGGCAGCTTACCGCCGGGGCCGATGCCCTGCTCACGGAAAAAGCGCCTGACTTCGCCGATCTTGCAGTACCCGTAGCCTTCGAGTGCCAGCGGCACGTGTACTGAGAAACTGTCATATACCTGCAGCATGTCCATGTCGGCCGGACCGAAGCCTGCCATCTCGTAGGCCTGGCGTGCGCAATCCTCCTGCGCTGGCCGGTAGTAATCGGTCAGGCGCGGCTCCAGGCTGGTCGCCCCCTGGTTCAGGTCGCGACGACCAAAACCCTGGATGTAGACAGGCGGCTTGCCGAGCCTGGCTGCCCGCTCGGCGGTGGTCACGATCAGCGCCACGCCGCCGTCATTGATCTGGCAATAGTCGAAGAGCCGCAGCGGTTCGCAGATATAGGGAGCGTTGCGATAGTCGTCGAGCGTGATGCGTTTTCTTTGTATGGCATTCGGATTCATCGACGACCATGCACGCTGCGCCACCGCGACATAGCCGAGATCGTCTCCCTCGAAACCCCGGGCGTGCTTCCAGGCCTGGAACGTCAGGGCATATAACGCCCCTTGCGACGTCAGTCCCCATGGCGCGTGATAGACGTAGGACAGGAACGCGTCGCCGCCCATCGCCTGAGGACCGCCGTACTGGATTTTCGCCGAACGCTGGTCATTGCCGTAGACGAGCGCGATGGTTTCCGCCAGTCCCGACTCAACCGCCGTGATCGCCTTGATCACCGAGAGAACGGCGTCCGCCTGGTCGCCCCAGCGGGGGTCGATGCCCAGCACCTCCGAGAGTCGTTCGTAGGCGGTAGCCGGTCCTGCAATCAGCCCGTCGATATCGTCTCTTTTCAAGCCGGAATCGGCGAGTGCCTCGCGAAACGCAATTGCGCCATAGCCATAGCCGTCACTCGGTTTCTCGCCGGCGCGCGTGCGCTTCCAGTCGCCGACCCAATCCGAATGCCCGACCCCGACAATTGCCGCGGCACGTGAAAGCCGTGACGATGCAGGCCGCCCGGCATTCACAAAGGGGTTCGCGCTACTACTCATGACAAGACTCCCTGAATTTCCATCATCCGCCAGCTTTCCAGCAGATATTCCGAGCAGCTCATGCAGCACCCACTCCCTGGGGCTCGCCGACAAGAGGCGGACATACCAATGATCGACGCGCTGCCAGGAGCATACGGTCAGCGAGTTGAAAACCGTCTTTCGATTAGTAACGCAACCGGCCAACAGCGGCAACAGGTTGCATGGTGCAGTTCAGGGCAATCGCACTTGGAACGCTACAGCCCATTTTGCGACCGCGCGCGGCTTCGCAGTGGGGAAAACTCAGCCACAGGCCCTGAAAGTTGATCATCGGCAGGCGCTTGGAGGCTGGAAAAATCCAGGTGCGATTCCCCTGTGGTGTAGTTGTCGCCGTCCAAGTTTGGCTACGATGCAATCGCGTTTCGGCACGGAGCCGTCGCGCTTCGCGATGGGTGTTGCGCCGGCCCGCTTGTTCGATGTGTCCTCATTTCGACTTGCATATTCATGACCTGCATGCGACAGATTGCTCAGGTGAAGATTGGGATATATCCGGATCGCATGCTGCCCGCCACCGTGCCAGCTGTCCCTCTTTTTCGATTGCGCTAGTCGCGCCGCGGCTTTGTCGATACCGGATTGTGTAGTTACGCCGGCTACCTGTTACGCTGCCTTGCACGCCCATGCGGACTGAACGAGCGAGGCGGGAGGATTCGAAAGGAATAGCCGTATGAAACCCCTCGAAGGGATCAGGGTAATCGAAGTCTATGGTCCCGATGCCGCGCTCGCGCTGCGCCTTGCGGGCTCGTTGACCGGCCGCATTCTTGCCGATCTCGGGGCGCAGGTCTCGTTCGGAGAACCGCCGGAAGGGGATGTGCTCCGGCGCGTGCCGCCGTTCACGGCGGGGGGGGGCAGCGCTACCTTCGCCTTCCTGAGCGCGGGCAAGCACGCCATCCGGCTGCCTGACGATCCCGCTCAGCTGATCGCCGCACATGATGGCGCGATCATCGATGCCGGTGGCTTTGCCCGGTGGTGCGGACAGGCCGCACTACCGGCAATGGCCGTGCTGTCGATGGCCTCGCACGGTGCGCACGCCTCGGAATTCACTGTCCTGGCACTCAGTGGCGTGCTCGATATCGTCGGCGATCCCGAGCGCGAGCCGTTGCGGCTGGGCGGACACCAGGCCGCCTACAGCGCCGGGTTGTCGGCCTTCACCGGGCTGCTGGCGGCGCTCTGTCTCGCCCGTGCCGGTGCCGGCGCGCCCCGGACGGTGCACGTCAACCTTCTGGACACGCTGCTCTGGATCAACTGGAAAAGCGTGATTGCGGGTCAGGTTGCCGCCAACAGCCCCTCCCGCCAGGGGCGGGCAGCGGAGTGGCAGGTCCTGGGCTGCGCGGATGGGTGGCTGGCGCTGGTGTACCAGGCGACGGACTGGCCAGCGCTCTGCGACCTGGTGGGCGATCCCCGACTGCATGAGGAGCGTTTCGCGACCGTCGCGGCGCGGCGCGAGAACGGGCGCGAACTGGCGGCGCTGATCGAGGCGGGGCTGTCGCACCATACACGTGACGAGATCCGCTCGCTCGCCCTTGCCAGGCGTTTGCCGCTCGGTCCGGTCTGGAGCCCAGCTGAACTGTTGCAAGACAGGCACTATCTATCGCGCGGCGTGTTCTTTCCGGCAATCATGCCGGAAGGTGCGGCCGGCATGATGCCGTCCCTGCCGGTGGTCTGGAATGGCGCACGCTTCGCACCCGGGCCGGTTCCCGCACTCGCGACGGTGCAGCATGCGTAAGCCGCTCGAAGGATGCCGGATCGTCGATTTCGGCATCATCACGGCCGGCGCTGCGACGTCGGCCCTGCTCGCCGACCTTGGCGCCGACGTGATCAAGGTCGAATCACCGACCTATCGCGACCCGTTCCGCGCCTGGTCATCGGACTCCATGTCGCTCGAGGGCGGCCCGGAATGCCCGGCATTTTTCCGCAGCAACAATCGTGGCAAGCGCGGCATCAGCATCGACCTCAAGCAACCCAGGGGACGCGAGGCGGCGCTGCGCCTGGTGGGGCGCAGCCACGTCGTGCTCGACAATTTCAGCCGGGGCGTGCTGGAGCGGCTCGGGCTCGATGCCGAGACGATGCGTCGCGCGAATCCCGATATCATTTTGCTCTCCATCTCCGGCCAGGGCGCGGCCGGCCCGGATGCCAAACAAATCTCATATGGCAGCACACTGGAAGCAGTGGGCGGCCTCGCCTGGCTCACCGGCTATGCCGGCGGGCCGCCCGTGGTGAGCGGGCGGGATCTGAACTACCCCGATCAGATCGTCTCCCTGTTCGCCGCCGGCGTGGTTCTCGCGGCATGGCTCCAGCGGCAGGGCGTTGGCATGGGCGGCGCCGCCCTTGATGTCTGCCAGCGCGAGCTGACCAGTTTCCTGGTGGGCGAGGCGTTCCTGGCGGCAGAAGAGGGCGAAGCACCGGCGAGGTCCGGTAACGCGGTGCCGGAGTTCGCGGTGCAGGGCTGCTATCGGAGCGGCGACGGGCTTTGGGTCGCCGTGACGGTTGAGGAAGCCGCCCTGCATGCGCTTGGCGCCCTTCTCGGCACTGCCGAAGACGCAGCTCTGGCAACGCTCGACGCCGCGCTGGCGGCGTGGATGAGCGGCGCGGACGCGGCCACGCGCGTGGCCGCGCTCTCGGCGAGCGGTATCGCGGCGGCGGCGGTCCGCAGTGGCGGCGATCTTGCCGCTGGAGGGGCCCCGTCCTGGGACCATGCCTTTGGCGTCACGCCGGAGGGGGCGTTGATCAAGGCTTTGCCGTTCCGGATCGATCCGGCGCCCTTTACGATGGCCCGCGACGCCCCCGCAGTCGGCCAGCACACCGCCGCGGTGTTGCACGAGATCGCCGGCTATGAGGAGGCTGAAATCCTCGACATGGCGGCACGGGGAATCATCGAGTGCCGAGAGGGGTGAGGCGGGCCCGCCTCACCTGCGGACCGGACAAGGCAATGCCAGGAGTGACTCATGCCAGTCGATTTCACAATCCGCGACCATGTGGCGACCATCACCCTCAACCGGCCGGAAGCCATGAATGCGCTCGATCCCGAGTCAGTTGCCGCGCTGGCGTCGTGCTGGCGGCGGGTCGCCGATGATGACGCGGTGCGCGTGGCGATCCTGACCGGGACCGGCGAGAGGGCTTTCTGCACCGGCGCCGATCTGAAAAAGACCATGCCGCCGAAGGAAAGTTTTGCCCAACTTACCTTCGGCGCGGAAGAATCGGCCCGCGAGCAAGCCGTGTTCCTTTCCGACAAGCCGAGCATCTGCGCCATCAACGGTTATGCGCTGGGCGGCGGGCTTGAGCTTGCCCTCGCGTGCGATATCCGCATCGCCACGGAAAACGCCCGGTTCGGGCAGCCCGAGGTGCGGGTGGGGAGCATCCCCGGCGCCGGCGGCACGCAGCGCCTGCCGCGCGCGGTCGGGCTCAGCGATGCAATGCTGATGTTGCTCACCGGCGACATGATCGACAGCGCCGAGGCACTCCGCATCGGCCTCGTCAGCCGGGTGGTTCCGTTCGCCCGGCTGCTCGACGAAGCGAATGCCATCGCCACCAGGATCGCGGCGAATGCGCCGCTGGCCGTGCGCGCTGTCAAGCGGCTGGCGCTGCAGGGAGCGCACCTGCCGCTCGTCGATGCCATCAGGACGGAGCGGATGACATGGGGCCTGCTGCGCGACACGGAAGATCGGATAGAAGGCCGCCTGGCGTTCCAGCAGAAGCGGCCGCCTGCCTACAAAGGGCGCTGAACAACGAGGAAGTTGAGGCGGGCTGAACGGTTCTTCCCGCCGCCGGCCGGTACAGTTCAAGGAGGAAACCAACGTGAACACCAGCGTTTCAACTTCGCGGAGAATCGATCCGCTCGAGCGGGAAACCATACGGCGGGTAGCCTGGCGGCTGATGCCGCTGCTGATACTGGGCTATTTCTGTGCCTACCTGGACCGGGCCAACGTGGGCATGGCCGCGTTGACCATGAACAAGCAGCTCGGATTCTCGAACGCGGTGTTCGGCTTCGGCGCCGGCGTGTTTTTCTTCGGTTACTTCCTGGCCGAGATCCCCTCCAATCTGGTCCTCAACAAGGTCGGGGCGCGGCTCTGGATCGCCCGCATCCTGATCACCTGGGGCGTCATCTCCGGGTTGACCGCCTTCGTGTGGAGCGACTGGAGCTTCTACACCATCCGCTTCATTCTCGGGGCGGCCGAGGGCGGGTTCTTCCCGGGCGCGATCCTGTACATGACCTGGTGGTTCCCCTCATACTATCGAGCCCGGATGTTCGGGATGTTCTCGTCGGCCGCCGTGGTCTCGCTGTTCATCGGCCCGCCGATCGGCGGGCTGCTGCTGCTCATGAACGGCATAGGGGGGCTGGCCGGCTGGCAGTGGCTGTTCATCATCGAGGCGCTGCCGGCGATCGCCATGGCGGTGGTGATGTGGCGGTTGCTGACCGACCGGCCGGCGCAGGCGGAATGGCTCAGGCCGGAACAGCGGACCTGGCTCACCGAGCGGCTGGCTTCGGAGCGGGCGCAGCAGGAGGCGGTCCGCAAGTTCACCCTCGCCGGGGCATTCTCCAGCCGGACGCTGTGGCTGATAACCATAGCCTATTTCGGCAATCAAATGTGGAGCTACGGGGTGAGCTTCTTCCTGCCGCTGATCGTCAAGGGGCTTGGCGTGGGCACCAACTGGATCGGGTTGCTCAGCGGGCTGCCGTACCTGGCCGCTCTCGTGGCGATGAATTACTGGGGCTGGCATTCCGACCGCACCGGCGAGCGCACTTGGCACGTGGCCAGCGCGTGGTTGCTGAGCTCGGCGGGGATGGCGGCCTGCATCTTGGTCGGCCCCGGCTACCCGGCCGTGGTGATGGTGGGGCTGACCTTCGCGGTAATCGGCCCGTGGGCCATGGCGCCGGCCTTCTGGTCGCTGCCCAGCGCCCTGCTGACCGGCACCGCCGCGGCGGGCGGGATCGCCATGATCGGTGCGGTGGGCCAGCTTGGCTCGTGGTTCGGACCGACCTTATTCGGGCTGGTGAAGGATGCGACCGGCAGCGACACCACCGCGCTGCTCTGCCTGGCGTTGGCGCCGGTCATTTCCACCGTCCTGGTGGTCGCAGCGGGCCACGACCGCCGGATGGAACGCATCCCGCCGCGCGCATGAGAAAAGGTCGGGGGCGGAGCCCCATAGGCGCTAGGATAGAGCGGTTTTTGCGTGGCTGGCTTGGTCCGGCCGCCGTCGTGGGGCTTCGGAAAGTCGCTTT
>PLTJ01000097.1 GCA_003164455.1 Acetobacteraceae bacterium | reverse complement strand
ACGGCGGCAACGTGCTGTACAAGGCGCTGGCCCATCCGCTGGCGGCCGAGGCCGTTGCGGCGTTGTACGGGCGGCTCGCCGCGGCGGGTCCGGTCGCGGTGTTCGACCCCGACGACGTGATCGAGGCGCTGCTGGCGCTGTATCCCAACGTTCCCAAGCCGTGCGCGCTGTATGTGCAGGACGCGATGGCGATCGGGCGGGTGCGGGCCGGCATGGCGGGGCGCTCGCTGACCGAACTGCCGGAGAGCGGGGCGCGCAGCGTGCTGGTGGCCGCATTCGATGCGGAGCGGATCATCGCGCGCATCCGTCATCTGCTGCCGGCCGGGGCGGAGGTGCTGTCCCTCGATGCGGTGCGGCTGCCGGCGGCCATGCTGACCAATCCGCGCCGCACCCTGGACCGGCTGAACTTCGCCACCAATTTTTGCTTTTTTCGCGACCAGGGCGGGCTGTCCACCCGGCTGGTGACGGCGAACTACTGGGCGGGCTACGGCGCCGGCCCGGTGCGGTTGTGGCTGCGCCTGTTCGACGAAGGCGGCACGGCCCTGGCCACCTGGGAAGAGGCGGTGCCGGAGGGGCCGGGGGGGGTCTCGATCGACAGTGCGGAGGTGCGGGCGCGGTTCGGCCTGCCGGCATTCACCGGGCAGCTTTTTATCCACGCGATCGGCGTCGCCGGGCACGACGTGGTGAAATACGCGCTCGATACTTTTGGCACCGGCGCGGATGCCAGCCTGTCCTGCTCGCACGACGCCAATGCCTGGCCGTCGGACCGCTACGCGGGACTGCCGGCGCCGGCGCCTGGCGAGCGGGTCTTGTTGTGGCTTCAGAACAGCCATGCCGCGCCGATTCCGGCCGGCGCGGTGCAGCTCGACCGCATGGGGGCGGAGCGGCCGGTGGCGTTTGCGCGCGCGGTGCCGGGCTTCGCGACCGTGGCGGTCGATGTGGCGGCGTTGCTGCCTGACGTGATCTGGCCGGCGCAAGTGGAAGTGCGGGCGGGGCGGCATGTGGTGCGGCCGCGCTACGAGGTGGTGCGCGATGGGCGCACCCGCATTGCCCACGTGAACGTCGAGCGAGCCGATTTGGGGACGGACCCCGCCCTGCCGTCGCTGCCGGCGCCGCTGGGCCGCGGCTATCTGCTGGCGCTGCCCGTGCTGGCGCGCCGGCGGTGGCGCACGCTGATCCAGCCCACCCCGATGGCGACCACGCAGGCCGATCTGCCGGTACGGCTGGACGTGTTCGACCCACAGGGCGTGCTGGTGGCCGACCGTTTCCTGGGCTGCCTGCCGCGCGACCACGCGGTGGCGGTGGATCTCGACGATCTGCTTCCGGCCGACGCACTTGGCGACGGCGGGCACGCCGAGCTGGTCTATGATTTCCGCGCCGGCGGCGGCGGCGATGGCTGGCTGCACGCGCTGGTGCGGGCGGAGGACCGGGCGAGTGGCCATGCGGCCGAGAGCAGTTTCGGTGCGCATATGTTCAACCTGCCGGTGACGTATCGCGACGAGCCGCAATCCTACGCCGGGCCGCCGCCGGGCCTGTCCACGCGGCTGTTCCTGAAGTTGGGCGACCAGGGCCGGCGGAGTTTCGCGCTGCTGATCTACCCGGCCTCGGGGGTGTGGCATGCGCGGTCGGACACCGCGCTGATCCTCCATGACGGGGCGGGGCGGCCGATCGCCGAGCGGCGGATCGCCATTCCCCTGTCGGGTTCTGCCCTCGTGGAGCCGCATGCGATCTTTGACGAGGCGTTGTTAACGCGGGCCGGAGGGCGCGGGTATGTGCTCGTGCGCGATGCCACCTGCCGGCTGTTCGGCTACCACGGGCTGACGGCGGCGGGCGGACGGTTCAGCCTGGACCATATGTTCGGATTTTAGAGCCCCTTCGTTCATCGGCACCGCGGCGATTGGCCGCGCCGGCGGCGGCCTGGGTGAGGCTTCTCCAGAGCGGGCCGATCAGGGCAGCGTGGAACGGGTCGCGCAGGAAGTGGCCGACGCTGGCGGCTTGGCGGCTCGCGGATGTGCACGTCGCAGAACTGGATCGTGGACGGCGGTTCGGCGTGGCCTGTTCGGATCGCCGCATGCCTACGGATTTTGAACATTCAATGTGGTCATATCCACCCTTATCTTGCGTGGCGGAGCATCGCCCAGCGGTATGCTGGTCGTCTCGAATTCAATGGAATGAGAACCGAACAGCCGGAACTGGATGTCGGTTATAGGGTCGGGGACATAATGATCGAGCGACAATAACTTGCCCTTCGCTCTGGAGTAAATCATAATATAATCGTGCCAACCCTGGTGGCCGCCTGCATTCTCCACGCTGTAGACAAAAAACTGCGAATCTTGAGACCATTTTGCCACCTCGATACAATGTCCGTGGTCGTGATCTGCGGATACGTAGCTGACCTCCAGAAGCGTTCGTTGGTGATCATGGATGGCCACCTTCGACTCGCAATCGGTGGGGCCGGCGATCACGACGTCGGCGGAAATCGCTCGATCGGGTGACGTATAGGTTTGCGAGACCAGTAGACCGGCGCAAAGAGTGAACGAGAGCACGACGACTTTCCAACCAATCATCGGTTTTCCCCGTTACCTTTGTGGCTTCCTGCGGGCAGTTTTGTGTCCGTAACAGGTACCGTGCCTATGGCCACATAGTCCGGGCCGACCAACACCTCCATTGCCGGGTGCCCGCACGCCAGGCGGATAGTCCCACAACGGGCGCATCGGCCAGCCCCAGCGGTCCTCCGGCCAGTCCCGCCCGTTCCTGTCCTGGGGCCAGGACTGGCCGTTCGGCAG
This sequence comes from Acetobacteraceae bacterium, assembly GCA_003164455.1. Lineage (GTDB taxonomy): Bacteria > Pseudomonadota > Alphaproteobacteria > Acetobacterales > Acetobacteraceae > Rhodovastum. The sequence goes on along the minus strand of PLTJ01000097.1, from coordinate 10,865 downwards.
GCACTTCCGCCGCGCCGGCGCCGACACCGCCCCAGGGCCGGGGCGGTCGCGTACCGTGCGGCACCATGACCGCCGGCACCTTGATAGTGTCCGGGTGCTCGGCCATCCACTGCAACGGTGTCGGTTTTCCGTATTCACATGTCACGATCTTTCGTCACGTGCCATGCGAAGCAACCGGCGAGCTTTGAAGGAATCCCGGGCGCATTTTTTTCCACCCATTTCCTGATCACTTGTCCTTCGTCAAGCCTGGCTCCACCGCTCCATAACGTAACATAATGGCTCCTAAGTGGATCATGCGCATAAAACAAAAATGCCTCATCCGCTTGGTGCGTAGCAACGTAAATGATGCTCCAGCCACCGAACCGGAACGATTTCAGCACATCGACAATCGGAACATGCATCTGCTTGGCTATTGCAGGTGCCAACGCTGCGTGGCGTTCGGTCGTTAGGCTACGGTCCACGCCGTCGCAGGGAGAGGCCGCACGCGCGCCGAACGCCACAACGACAAAGGCGACGACGAGAACGTTGCGTGCGATCCTCAGGTCGACTTTATTATTGTGTGCCATTGTACCGATACCACTGAGGTTTGCCATACCATGAACTGTCCGCCGGACCAAAATCCGGACCGCCCCGGCGTGATGCACTCCATACATCTATATGTGGATCAGTCGTACCCCGATAAATTACGACGTGCCCTTCGTACCAGCCTACATCACCAACTTCTGGCTCACCTGTCACGGGACTGAACTGAGGATTACTCCGGAAGTCCTCGGTGGGTTCATACGTGATGTCGATGCCCGCTTGTCGATAAATGCCGTACACGGCACCAGAGCAGTCAGCCCCCTGAATGGTCCTTCCGCCGTAAACGTAAGGAACGTGGGACCTGGACCACTCTTGAGCTGCTGCTGCGATGGCGGCCTGCTGTGCTGGAGTGAGATGAGCCTGTCGCGCACTCGGGCCATCTTCTTCACCTTGTTTTGCCTGTGCCACGTCGTACGCCGCCTGGGTACCGGCTCGCAACACCCCGTGGCGGCGTTTGCGTGCCGCCAATGCCGTCTCCCGTGCGACCGCTGGCGAGGAACGCGCGCAGGTTCGTCGGGTCCAGCGCCGCCAGGGCGGCACGCGCCGAGCCGATCGCCTCGGCCTCAACGACGCCACCAGGCGCACCGGCCGCGCCCCCCTCGCCGGGCGCGCGCACGCCGGGCGGATTGTCCCACAGCGGACGCGTCGGCCAGCCCCCGCGGTCCTCCGGCCAGTCCCGCCCGTTCCTGTCCTGGGGCCAGGGCTGACCGTTCGGCAGGCACTTCTGTCGCGCCGGCGGGGGTGCGAAGGAACCGGAGATGCGCGATTCCGCCGCCGGGACCGGCTTCAGCGCCGCTTCCGCCGCGCCGGCGCCGGCACCGCCCCTGGGCCGGGGCGGCTGCGTACCGTGCGGCACCATGACCGCCGGCACCTTGATATAGTCCGGATGCTCGGCCATCCACTGCGCCGGCAACGGATCGCCGTGCTTCACGAAGATGAACGGAACCGACACCCCGTTCCGGTCGCTGCGTGGGTCGTCCGCCACTGTGATATCCTTCGCCAAACGAAAGTTATTTATACTAACTGTCGCGGGTGCCTCTGTCAACCACCGGTTGCTGCCGCTGGCAACCAGAAACCGAAGCAAGCGCCCTTTCGGGCGGGTCGCGGAACTTCCATACTGGCCACGCAAAATCGGGGAGCATGACCATGCGCCGTCTCCTGCCCGCGCCCGCCTTCGTTGCCGTGGCGGTGAAGAATCTCGCCATCGCCGTCAAAGCGCGCGAAAGTGTCCCCGTCCACAACGCCGATTGAAGGACTGGCGGGCAGGCGCCATGACATGGGCAGCGTGAAAACTCTGGTCAGCATCGAACGGCACGGCGACGTGGCCGTCATCGTCATCGACAATCCGCCGGTGAACCTCCTCACCAACGCCCTGCGCGCGCAGCTTCTGGCCGCGGTGGGCGACGTGGCGGCGGACAAGGCGGCGCGCGCCGTGGTGATTGCCTGCGCCGGGCGAACCTTCGTGGCGGGGGCGGACATCCGCGAGTTCGACTCGCCGCCGCCGGTGGTGACCACCGGCGTGGTGAACGCGGCCATCGAGGCGGCGGGCAAACCCTTCGTAGCGGCGCTGCACGGCACCGCGCTGGGCGCCGGGTTCGAGCTGGCGCTGGCCTGCCACGCCCGAATCATGGCGCCGGACGCGCGGGTGGGGTTGCCGGAGAGCCGGATCGGGCTGATCCCCGGCGCCGGCGGCACTCAGCGGGCGCCACGGCTGGCCGGCGCGATGGCGGCGCTGGAGATGGTGACCAGCGGCCGCCATGTACCGGCCGACGAGGCGCTGAAGCTCGGGTTGGTCGACGAGATCGCCACCGACCTGCGCCGGGCGGCGCTGGCGCGGGCGCACGACATGGCGGTGCGCGGCACGCTGCCGATGTCGCGCAACCGGACAGTGCCGGACATTCCCTCGCCGGAAGCACGCGCCGCCTTCGATGCGGCGGTGGCGGCAGTGGCGCGCCGGGCGCGCGGCGCCATCGCCCCGGTGGCCGCCGCCGAGGCGGTGGGCTGGGCGATCGACCTGCCGTTCGCCGAGGGGCTGGAGCGCGAGCGGATGGCCTCGCTCGAGTTGCGCTCGGGGCCGCAAAGCCGGGCGTTGCGTTCCCTGTTCCATGCCGAACGGGTGGCCGCCCGCATGGTGGCGGGCGACGGCCAGGAGGTGCGCTGCCGGCCGGTGCAGGGCTGCGGCGTGGTCGGCGGCGGCACCATGGGTTCCGGCATCGCCATCGCGCTGGCCGATGCCGGGTTGGAAGTGACGCTGGTGGAGGCGTCGGCCGGGGCGGCGCGCGCCGCCGAGGGCCGTGTCCGCCAGGTCTACGAGCGCCAGGTGAAGGGCGGCCGGCTGGACGCGGACGCGCTGGACGAGCGGATCGGACGCATCCGTTTCGTCACCAACCTGCGCGCGCTGGGCAAGATGGCGCTGGTGATCGAGGCCGTGCATGAGGACCTCCTGCTCAAGCTCGACGTGTTCCGCCATCTGTCGCGTATCGTGCGGCGCGACTGCCTGCTGGCGAGCAACACGTCCTCCCTCGACATCAACCTGATGGCCGACGTGGTGGATGCGCCAGAGCGGGTGCTTGGGCTGCATTTCTTCAGCCCGGCGCACGTGATGAAGCTGCTGGAGATCGTGCGCGGCGGGCGGACCGCGCCGGAAACGCTGGCGACCGCGCTGGCGCTGGCGCGGCGGATCGGCAAGGTGGCGGTGATCGCCGGCGTGTGCGACGGCTTCATCGGCAACCGTATCTTTTCCCGCTGGCGCCAGCAGTGCGATTTTCTCCTCGAGGACGGGGCGTATCCGCAGGACGTGGATGCGGCGCTGGAGGCGTACGGTTTCGCCATCGGGCCTTATGCGGTGGCCGACCTGGCCGGGCTCGACATCGGCTGGGCAAATCGCAAGCATCTGGCGCAGAAGCGCGACAAGCGGGCGCGCAGCGTGCCGATCGCGGACTGGCTCTGCGAGATGGGGCGCTTCGGGCAGAAGACCGGCGCGGGGTATTACCGGCACACCAACGGAAGACGGGAGGTGGACCCGGTGGTGACGGAACTGGTGGAGCGCGCCTCGGCCGGGAAGGGCATCGTGCGCCGCCCCGTGGCGGCGGCGGAAATCATCGAGCGGGTGCACGCCGCCATGGTCAACGAGGCGGCGAAGATTTTGGGTGAGGGGATCGCCCGGCACCCCTCCGACATCGACGTGGTGCTGGCCAACGGCTACGGCTACCCGGCTTGGCGGGGCGGGCCGATGTACCAGGCGGATGGCGTCGGGGGGGCGGAGATGCTGCGCCGGATCGAGGCGATGGGTGCGCGCGACGGCATCGGCTGGGAACCGGCGCCTCTGTTGCGCGAGATGGTGAACGCCGGCAAGCGTTTCGCCGATTTGAACGCGTACTAGCGCCGGCGTCGATTTTCGCCCGTACGTTGCGTGTTCTGGTGTAATGATGATGCCCGATAACGGTGCGACGGGAATACGTCATAGATGCCAACCCGCATACGATTCCCCCTGGCCACGCTGGCCTTGTTTGGCTTGGCGCTGATCCCGGGATTGGTCGCTCTCGCCGTGATCTGGACGACGGTCGGGCCGGACGGCATCTCGCTGGTGACGCACAAGCTTGCGGTCTGGGATTACGCCAATCTCTGGAGTGGCGGCACGCTGGCCCGGCACGGGGACCTCGCAACCCTGTTCGACACGGAGTCATACCGGGCCTGGCTGCGCGACCATTTCTCGCCGCGCTACGAGGACAGCGAGTGGAGCTATCCGCCGACGATGTTGCTGCTCGGTGTGCCGTTCTCGCTGCTCGGCGTGGTGCCCTCCTACCTGCTTTGGCTGGTCACGACCGCCGCGGCGCTGTTCGTCGTGCTTCGGCTCGGGGGGCTCCGGCGTTCGGTCGCGGTGGCATCCATGCTGAGCCCGGCCATGGTTCAGAGCGTGATTTACGGGCAGAACGGAGCCCTTACGGCAGCGTTCCTGTGCGGTGGGCTGCTGCTGGTGCCTCGCCGGCAGGGCGCGGCCGGGATCAGCGCCGGACTTCTCCTGGTCAAGCCGCAGTTCGCTGTGCTGCTCCCGTTGGTTTACCTGGCGAGCCGCTCGTGGCGTGCGATCGCCTTTGCGGCCGCGACCGTGGTCGTGTCCGCGGGGGCGGTGTATGCGGCCTTCGGTTGGCCGGCCTGGGTTCTGTTCTGGATCCGCACGCGTCCCTTGATGACGTCGGTGCTCGAGGCAAACTGGCCAGCCGGGCACCTCGTCAACGGGGTAACGGTGTTCTTCGCCGCCCGCGCGATGGGGCTGGGTATCGACGCCGCCTTCCTGCTGCAGGGCATCAGCGCGCTGGGCGCGGGCATTGTCGCGGTATGGGCGTGGCGGATGCCGGCGGCCGATCCGGCGCTGCGAATGGCGCTTACGATTCCGCTCGCGTTGCTCGCGACGCCGTATGCATACAACTACGATCTGGTGGCGCTAGGGGTTGCCACCGCCTTTCTTCTGTCCAGGAACGGTTGGCACTTCAGTGCGATCACCGCAACGGCCTGGTTCTGGCCGGGCCTTGCCCACCATTTCGGCGCGCGAGGCTGGCTGCTGTCGCCCTGCGTATTCGCTGTTTTCGCGGCGGCGGCATGGAACGCGATGAGAAACGAGCGCTCATGCCCAGCGGTAACGCCGCGCATGCCGGAGGTTGGCAGCTTCGGGAATCATGCCGTGGTCGCGGTTCACCGGGCACTCGGATGCAAAACCGGCGCCGGAAAGGCGGCGGAGTGACGCTGCGGGCCAGGAGCGACGGGCTCGATCTGTCGACGATCGAGGCGGTGCCGTTCGACCTGGAGACCCTTATCGAGGCAGTGGCGGCGCCGTTCCGCGACGCCGCGCTGGACCGCGGCCTGTCGATCGCCGTGCTGGTGCCGTCCGGGGTGCCGCGCCTTCTGGTGGGCGACCCCCACCGGCTGCGCCAGGTGCTGGCCAACCTGGTGGGCAATGCGGTGAAGTTCACCGAGCAGGGGGGGGTGGCGGTGCGCGCGGCGGTGGACCAGGAGGACGACGACGTCGTCGTGCTCGCCTTCACCGTCGAGGACACCGGACCCGGCATTTCCGAGCAGCAGCAGATCAGCTTGCGCGAACGGATGGGCGGCCACATTTCGGTGTGCAGCGTGCCGGGGCAAGGGGCGACCTTCCGCTTCACCGCCCGGTTCGCGCGGCCGCCGGCGGAAGCCGCACCGGCGGCACCGGCACCGACCGAGGCCACGGCGGAGGCGCCACGCATCGCGGCGCGCGTGCTGCTGGTCGAGGACAACCCGGTGAACCGGCTGGTGGCCACGGGCATGCTGGGCCGGATCGGTTGCGTGGTGGAGACCGCCTCGACCGGGCAGCAAGCGGTGGAACGGTTCGCGCCGGGCCGCTACGACCTGGTGCTGATGGACTGCCAGATGCCCGACATGGATGGGTTCGAGGCGACCGCGGCCATCCGCGCGCGGGAGGCGTCCGGGGCGTCGCACACGCCGATCGTGGCGCTGACGGCGAACGCCATCGAGGGCGACCGCGACCAATGTCTGGCGGCGGGGATGGACGACTACCTGGCCAAGCCATTCCGGCTCGCCGAATTGCGCCGGGTGGTGGCGCGCTGGGGCGGCGGAATCGGGTTGCGCTGATACCCACCGCCCTGGTCCCCGCTCACGCCGGCCCGGTCGCGTCCCGCGCCACCACGATCAGCTTGTCGGGTGCCAGCACCGCGCAAATCTCCGCGCCACGCGGGTACATGGGCGCTCCGATCGGCGCCTGCGCCTTGAGCCGCAATCCCGTCCCGTGCCGCAGCACATACTCGACGTGATCGCCCATGAAGGCGAGATCGGCCACCGTGCAGCCCAACCGGTTCGGCCCGCCGGAGGCGGACGCCTCCAGCACCACCGCGCTGGCATGGATGAAGGCGGTCGCCGGGCCGGTCAGGCCAATGGGCACCGTCTCCAGCACGGTGTTGTCCGCCTCGATGCGCGCGCATCCATCGGCGACCACGACCGGCAGCTCGTTGGCATAGCCCAGGAAACGGGCGATGAAATCGTTCACCGGCGCACTGTAGATTTCCTCCGGCGTGCCGAACTGGACGACCCGGCCGAGTTTCATCACCGCGATCGCATCGGACAACGCCAGCGCCTCGCGTTGGTCGTGGGTGACATAGACCGCGGTGATGTCGAGCTGGCGCGTGATCTGGCTGATTTCCAGTCGCATTTCCTCGCGCAACGAGGCATCCAGGTTGGACAGCGGCTCATCGAGCAGCAGAATCGTGGGCTGATACACGATCGCCCGGGCCAGCCCGACGCGCTGTTGCTGGCCGCCGGAAAGCTCGCGCGGAAAGCGCTCCGCCAGGGCATCGAGGTGCACGATCCTGAGGGCGTCGGCCACCCGTTTCTGCTGTTCGGCGCGCGATACGCCCCGTACCGTCAGGGGAAAGGCGATATTGTCGGCGACACTCAGATGCGGAAACAGGGCGAAACTCTGGAACACCATGCCCATGTTGCGCCGGTAGGTCGGCAGACCCGTGACGTCGAGGCCGTCCACCACGACCCTGCCGCCATCCGGCACCACGCTGCCGGTTATCACGCGCAGCAGTGTCGTCTTGCCACAGCCGCTCGGCCCCAGCAGCGACACGAACATGCCACGCGGCACCGTGAGGCAGATGTCGGACAAAGCAGCGAGCCGGCCCCAGCTCTTGCCGATATGCTCCAGCGCCAGTCGCTCTTCGGTCATGCGCCCTTCAAGCCTCCAAGCAGGTTCTCCGGATTTACCATCCGCAACATGGCGAGCAGGAAAAACAGAGACGGCACCAGCAAAATCGTGCTGATCGCGCCGGCGACCGAGAGATAGCCGTTGCCGAGCGAAAGGTAGGTCTGCACCGGCAACGTCACCGTATCGGCGCCGTACACCATCAGCGTGAGGACGAAATCATTGTAGGAAGCCAGAAACGAGAACAACGCCGCCGCCACGATGCCGGGCAGCGCAAGCGGCAACGTCACCCGCCAGAACAGGCGCAGCGGCCCGCAGCCCATCACGGTGCCGGCTTCCAGGAGCCGCGTGTCCAGGCCCTCGAAGGTGCTGACCAGCACCAACACGGCAAACGGCGCCGCCAGCATCACGTGCGCCAAGGCGATGCCGATCGCCGTGTTGGTCAGATGGATGGCATAGAAGATGCGCGCGACACCCAGCGCGAAGGTGATCTCGGGGATCATGCGCGGGAACAGGATGGCGCCGATCAGGATCGATTTGAGCGGCAGCCGGTAACGTGCGATCGCCCAGGACGCCGGCAGGGCGGCGGCAAGGGTGAGCACGGTCGTCATCAGCGCGATCTCGACGGTGTTCCACGCGACGGCACCGAGATCGATGGTCTGCGCCGCCCAGACGAACCAGCGCAGCGTCCATTGGGCGGGCAGCATGCGCATGCCGAACCAGTCCGCGCCGAACGCCTCCAGCAGGATCATCACCAGCGGCAGGGTGATGAACAGCACGAAGCTGGTCACCAGCGCCGCACGCAGCAGTTTCGCAGGCAGGGTTCTCATGCGGGGTGCCGGCGGCGTCCGATCGACTGATAGGCGACCACCAGGCCGCCCTGGATGATGCCCATCACCACCGCCATCGCACTGGCCTGCGGCCAATCGAGAAAGACATTGGCGATGGTGTAGATCTTGACGCCGATCGGCTGATAATTGCCGCCGGCGATCAGGGGCACGCTGAACGCGCCGAAGCACTGCAGGAAGATCATCACGGCGCCGGCCCACAGACTGCCGCGCAACAGCGGCAGCATGACGCGGCGGAACACCACCATCGGGCTCGCCCCCATCACCAGCCCCGCCTCCTCCACCGCCGGGTCGATCGCGCCGAGGCCGGACATGATGACCAGTCCACCATAGGGAAAGAACATCCAGACATAGAACAGGATCAGCCCGGGAATCGTATAGTCGATGGCCAACGGCTCGCTCAGCACATGCAGCTTCAGCAGCACCACGTTGAGCCAACCCGTGCGGTCATAGAGAATCAGCAGCCCCAGCGCGCCCACCAGCGCCGGAATGGTGATCGGCAGCATCATCAGGAACTGCAAGGCGCGCCGGCCGAAGAACTTGCGGCGCAGCAGCAGTGCGAGCGGCAGGCTCAGCGCCACCGAGAGCAGGGTCGCGGCCAACGACAATCCGAGGGTCAGCGCCAGCACGCCGAGCCCGTCCCTGCTGCCCAGGAATTCCGTGTAGTGGGCGAACGTCAAACCCGGCCCCTGCGTCGGCGTGACGCTCTCGGCCAGGGTGTAGGCGAGCGGATAGTAGAAGGCGGCGGCAAGGAACACCATCAGCGGGCAAACCAGCAGGCTGCCGGCCAGCACATGACGGGCGCTACCCGCCGGCCTCCATCTCGCCGCCGAACCGGCCGGGGCCGTCAACGTCCCCGGCCGGTGCGCCGCCACGGTCATGACGCGATGTAGTCCATCCCGTGCTTCTGGATGAAGGTGATGGCGTCAAGATTGGTCATGTTGATGCCACGGGCCTGCGCGACATCCACCCGGGCGATCTTGTCCCACACCGTGGCGGGCGCCTTTTGCCAGGCATCGGTGCCGGGGTACTCGTACATCGTCTCCAGCATATGAAGCTGCACTTCGTCGGACAGCATCAGGTCGATGACCTTGTAGGCATCCGCCTTCTGCTCCGGCGTATCCACGGCCGGCACCGCGAGATAGGAGTTCGACGCGCCGATGATGTTGACGTCGAGCGGGGTCGAGCGGGTGGTTGGCGGAAGCTGCCCCTGCTCGGCACTCCAGAGTGAGTAGTCCTGCGCGTAACTGGTGATCCACACCTGTTCGGTCTGGAACTGATGGAACATCACCGGTGGCTCCGGCGCGACGGGCTGCGCGAACGAGCGGCTGAATTCGGTGAAACGGCTCCAGGCCGTCTTCCAGGCCGCCGAATCCTGCAACTCGGCGAACGGCTTGCTGAAATCGACGCCGTTGCCCGCGAGGAAGGCATAGATGAAGGCGCGTCCGCCACCGGAACCCGCGTCCGGACGCACCATGCCGATATGGCCCTTGAACTCGGCGCGCCGGTCGAAGAATTCCGCCCAGGTCTTGGGCGGCGATTTGACGAAGGCCGAATTGGTGATCAAGCCGAACTGCGAGCGCCAGAACAACAACCCGGCGCCGTGCAGCGCCACGCCGTTATCGTTCTCATCGTATTCCTTCACCACCAGGCGCTGGTTCGGGATCTCCTTCACCCGGTCGGGGTACAGCGGATCGAAGTGGAGCCCGGCCGAAACCATGTTCGCGAGGTCGAGGTCCTTGATGAACAGCAGCGGGAAGCCCGCCCCGCCGTCGCGCCAGGTCTGCATCTGAAGCTGTAGCGTCGGACCCGAGCCGACCGTGTATTTGATCTCGACACCGGTGTCCTTGCGGATTTTTGGGATCAGGTAGGTGCTCCAGAACGCCTGGAAGTTCGGCCCCGAGACAGTATCGACGATGGCCAGGGTGCCGGCGGCCAATGCCGGCCCGAACGGCACGGCGCCGAGAGCAAGACCAGCGGCACTCCCCATCACAGCGCGACGTGACAGGCGTTGGTGTCCGATCATTTCTCTACCTCCCTTGGCTGGCCCATTCTTGTGGGGCCGTTGACCGAAATTCGTAAAACAGGCACCGGGAACGGCGTCCGGGCGGAATGTTAGCGCCCGATCCGAGCCTCCCGCAACGGCAATACATTCCTTGCCCTGCTGCTCGCACCATCACGCCGGATGCCGCCGGGACGGAGTCCCGGTTGGGTTCTCGCCCATCAATCCCAGTTGGCGAAGCCGACCGCGGCGGCGAGGGCCTCGGCGATGCCGGGGGCGGCGGCCAGGATGGGGTTGCCTTCGGTCCGCCCGTGGCCTTCCAGGAACGGCGAGAGGGTGGCGCCGGCCTCGGTGAGGATGGCGAGGCTGGCGGCGACGTCCCACAGGTTGATGTGCAGTTCCACGTAGGCGTCGATGCGGCCGGCGGCGACATCCGACAAACCCATGGCGCCGGAGCCGCCGAGGCGCATCGCGGCGCCCTGTCCCATGACGTCGGTGACCATTTTCCAGAAGCGCGGGGTGGGGCGCCGGAGCGACCAGCCGCATTCGACCATGCCGCGGGCGAGGTCGGTGGTGGCGGCGGCGTGGATGGGGGCGCCGTTCAGGGTGGCGCCGTTGCCCTGGCGGGCGGCGAAGGTCTCGCGCAGGGCGGGGGCGCAGATCACCCCGAGCAGCGGGGTGCGGTCCTCGATCAGCCCGAGCGAGACGCACCAGCGGCCGGCGCCGCGGGCGAAGTTGG
>PLTJ01000253.1 GCA_003164455.1 Acetobacteraceae bacterium | reverse complement strand
CGTCGCATTTCTGCAGCATGTGCGGCCCCAAGTTCTGTTCGATGAAGATCAGCCAGGACATCCGCGCCGATACCGAGCGGATGGCGGGGATGCAGCAGATGAGTGCCGCCTTCCGCGAGAAGGGGTCGTCCCTGTACGTGCCGGAGCCGGCTGGCGCGAAGGGCAGCGACGTCTGACGGTGCGGGGGAGTCCGCGCCGCGCCGGCCGATGATCGACCCCCGCACCGCGCTTGATGCCGTCGGGCAACTGCCCGATGCCGAGATCGACATCGCCGAAGCGGCGCTGCAACTCGCCCGCATCGATGCGCCCGATGCCGACTGGCAGGCCGCCCGGCGGCATCTGTCGGGGCTGGCGCGCGAGGCGGTGGCGCTCGCCGGCGGCGTGCCGGAAGACGACATCGCCACCCGCGCCGGGGTGCTGGCGCTGCTGATCTCCGCGCGCCACGGCTATGCCGGTGCCATGGAAGACTACGACAACCCGCGCAACGCCAACCTGATCCACGTCATCGCGCGCCGCCGTGGCTTGCCCGTGGCGCTCGGCGTGATCTGGCTGCACGCCGCCCGCGCGGCCGGTTGGGCGGCGCACGGCATCGACTTTCCCGGCCACTTTCTGCTGGCCCTGGAGGGCGCCACCCCCGCGGTGCTCGACGTATTCGCCGGCGGTACGCCACTGGGCACCAGCGCGCTGCGCCGGCTGCTCAAGGCAGTCGAGGGGCCGCAGGCCGAACTGCGCTCCGGCTTGCTGGCGCCGATGTCCGAACGCGCGGTCCTGCTGCGGCTGCAGAACAACATCAAGCTGCGCCGCCTCGGCGCTGGCGACGTGACCGGCGCGCTGTCCTGCACCGAGGACATGCTGCGCTTCGCCCCCGATGCCGCCGGACTGTGGCGTGAGGCTGGGCTGCTGAACCAGCGTCTCGACCAGGTGGCGGCGGCACTGCGCTGCTACGAACGCTTTTTGCTGCTGGTGCCGCAAGGCGAGGTGGCCACGCATACGCGCACCACAGTGGAACAGTTGCGGTCGCGATTGAACTGAGTCAGGGACCTCGCCCCAGATGGGTCGTGCGGTGGCCGCTGACCTGCCCCTGGTGTTGATGGGGGTTCTCATTTTGCCGGGTTGCTCGCAAAATCGTATGGCGCGGGGAAGGTTGATCCGAGCCACGAGCGAACTGGAGAAGCTGGATGCAATCGTCTGCCCTCGAAACTGAAACCCTACCAGGGCCCCTGCCCCGAGGGCCCATGAACACGTTGCTGCCCGACAGTGACGATACGATTCCGCCGATCCCCAGGTACCTGAGCAAGTACTACTGGTGCTTCTATGAGCATCCGCGCGCTGTATGGGTATTCGAGCGTCGCTGGCTGGTGAATCTGATCCTGTGGGGCAAGTACCTCACCATGCGGGACGCCGCGCTGAGCGAGATGGGCCCGTCGCTGCCGGGGCGGACGCTGCAGGTGGCATGCGTGTATGGCGACCTGACGACGCGCATGGCGGCCCGGGTTCCGCCGGGGTCGCAGCTCGATGTGGTGGATGTGCTGCCGGCGCAACTGAACAACCTGCAGGCCAAGCTGCCCGAAAGCGCGCCGGTGCAACTGCTGCGCATGAACTCTGCCATGCTGCGGATTCCCGACGCCCTCTATGACCGCGTGCTGCTGTTCTTCCTGCTGCACGAGATGCCGCGGGAGGTGCGCGAGGCGACGTTGCGTGAGGCGCTGCGGGTGGCGAAGCCAGGCGGCAAGCTGGTGATCGTGGATTTCGCCAAGCCGGTGTCCTGGCATCCGCTGAAGTACATCTGGCACCCGGTGTTGCGCGTGCTGGAGCCGTTCGCGCCGGATTTGTGGTCGCACCCGGTCGAGACCTGGCTACCGGAGTCACACCGCGACCGCATCGTTTCCCGCACCGGGTATTTCGGCAATTTCTACCAGAAGGTCGTGATCGAGGTGTGACCGCCTCGCCCGCGCAGGACGCCGCTATCAGGCTGCCCGCCGCAGCCTGAACTGTGCCCAGATGGCCGACAGCGACGCTACCAGGTGGTCGATGTCGGCGTCGCTGTGCAGCGGCGATGGCGTCAGCCGCAGACGCTCGGTGCCGCGCGGCACGGTCGGGTAGTTGATCGGCTGCACGTAGATTCCATAGTGATCGAGCAGCAGGTCGCTGATCTGTTTGCATATCACCGGGTCGCCCACCATCACCGGCACGATGTGGCTCGGGTTGTCCTGGTGCGGCACGCCGGCCTCGTTCAGCCGGCGGCGCAACGTGGCCACGCGATCGCGCTGCCCCTGCCGCTCGGCGTCGCTGGTTTTGAGGTGGCGGATGCTGGCGATCGCGCCGGCGGCCACCGCCGGCGGCAGCGACGTGGTGAAGATGAAGCCCGAGGCGAAGCTGCGCACGAAGTCGCACAGGGCGTGCGAGCCGGCGATGTAGCCGCCCATCACGCCGAACGCCTTGCCGAGCGTGCCCTCGATCACGGTCAGCCGGTGCGCCAGCCCCTCACGCTCCGACACGCCGCCACCATGTGCGCCGTACATGCCGACGGCATGCACCTCGTCCAGATAGGTCATGGCGTTGTGCTTGTCAGCCACGTCGCAGAACGCGGCGATCGGCGCGATGTCGCCGTCCATCGAATAGACCGATTCAAAGGCCACCAGCTTGGGCCGGTCGGGGCCGATCTCGGTCAGCTTGCGGTCCAGGTCCGCGGCGTCGTTGTGCGCGAAAATACGCGTCTCGGCGCGGCTGTGGCGCATGCCCTCGATCATGGAGGCATGGTTCAGCGCGTCGGAAAGCACCACGCAGCCCGGCACGCGGGCGGCCAACGTTGACAACGTCGCCCAGTTCGACATGTAGCCCGAGTTGAACAGCAGCGCCGCCTGGGTGGCGTGCAGGTCGGCGATCTCGCGTTCGAGCAGCACGTGATAGTGGTTGGTGCCCGAGATGTTGCGGGTGCCGCCGGCACCGGCACCGCAGCGGTCCAGCACATCGTGCATCGCCGCCAGCACCGCCGGATGTTGCCCCATGCCGAGATAGTCGTTCGAGCACCATACCGTCACCTTGGCGGCGCCGTGCTCGCGATGGTGGGTGGCGCTCGGGAACTCCCCGACCCGGCGCTCCAGGTCGGCAAACACCCGGTAGCGGCCCTCGCCGCGGAGGCCATCGAGCTGCTTGCTGAAAAAGGCTTCGTAATTCATTCCAGGGCTCCGGACCGGGACCGCCGCGCTCGCGCCAGCGTGACAGTAGATGAGACCGTTACGCGCCGGCCATTCCCCGATGTTAACTTTACGTCATTCGTTCCATCACGCGCTTTCGCGTAACGCGGCCCTGGATGCCATGCTTCGTCACCGAAAGCCAGAGCTTCCGACCTTTGCGTGCGGTCGCTCCGCTGGTGATCCGCGCGGGGGCATGGCACGGTAGCGGCATGCGCATCCATATCCAGAATCCAGCTGCGGACGATCTGTTTGCCATCACCCCGGCACAATGGAACGCCGCCTGTGCCCGGGCCGGTGAAACCGGGCATCATGTCAGTTTCGCTGCCGATGGCGCCGGGTTCGCCGCCGCCATCGCCACCGCCGAGGTGCTGATCGCTCAGCCCGGCTCGGTGCGCGCGCTGCTGCCGCTCGCCGCGCCGGCTCTGCGCATCCTGTTCTGCACGGCGGCCGGATTGGATCGCCTGATGCCGTTCGACTGGCTGCCGCCGCGGTTGGTGCTGGTCAACAACCGTGGCGTGCACGGCGCCAAGATGGCCGACTACGCGGCGATGGCGCTGCTGATGCTGAACGCCCGCGTCCCCGCCTTTGCCGACGCCCAGCGCCACCAGCGTTGGGCCCCGCATTTCGTGCCGCCGATCAGCGGGCGGCACGCCACTGTGGTGGGCGCCGGCGATCTCGGCTCGGCGGTTGCCCGCGCCGCCCGGGCGCTTGGCGTGCGCACCACAGGCGTGCGCACCCGCGCCGAGCCGCACCCCGACTTTCACCGCGTGGTGGCGATTGGCGACCTGGATGCGGCGTTGCCGGAATCCGACTTTCTGGTGCTGGCCTGCCCGCTGCTGCCCGCCACCCGAAACCTGCTGGACCGCCGCCGGCTCGGGCTGCTGCCACACGATGCCGCGGTGGTGAATGTCGGCCGCGGTGCGCTGCTCGATCAGGACGCGTTGGCGGACCGGCTGGAGGCGGGCGAACTTTCCGGTGCCGTGCTCGACGTGTTCGACCCCGACCCGCTGCCGCCGGGCCATCGGCTATGGACCACGCCGAACCTGCTGATCACGCCGCACATCTCGACGGACGACCCGATCGGCTACAACCCGGCGAGTTTGGACATTTTCTTTGCCAACCTGCAGGCATGGCGCGAGGGCCGGAGCATGCCGAACCGGGTCGATCCACGACGCGGCTACTGACGACAAGTCGGCGTCACTTCCAGGAAGCCAGGTAGAAACGGGGCAGTTCGTCCGGGTAGGCCCGGAAGTTCACCTCTCTGCGGACAACGTAAGTCTGCACGCTGGTCATGATCGGCAGCACATACATCTGCTCGGTCGCCAGTTTTATCGCCGCGCTGTAGTACTTGCGCCGCTCGTCGGGGTTGGTGCTGGTGTCGCCGCCATCCACCAGTTTCTTCAGCGCGGCGTCGTGCGTATCGTCGCCGGCGCTGAAGCCCTCGGCCTGGCCGCTGAACAGTTGCGGCAGGAACGCCGAAACGTCGTTGATGGAATAACTGCCCCAGTTGGCGAAATACAGCGGGATCGTGCCGTCGGCGTTGCGCTTGATCGCCGCCTCGATCTGTAGATGGGTCACGTTGGCATCGATGCCGACCGCCCTGAGATATCCCTGCACCGCGTCTTCGAACGGCGGCAACAGGAACGACACCAACTCGGTCGAGAAGCCGTTCGGATAGCCCGCCTCGGCAAGCAACGCCTTGGCGCGGGCGGGATCATACGGATAGCGCACCGCGGCGGCGGCGTCGCAACCGAACTGGGTGGGGAAGCACGGCGCGTCGGGCGCGCGCGAACCGCCCTGCATGAGGTTCCTGGCGATCGCGTTGCGATCGATCGCATAGGCAATGGCCTGGCGCACCTTCTGCACGGTCATCGGGTTGTCCGCCCCGGTGCGCCCGGCGGCGTCGAATATCAAATAGTTCACCCGCATCGTCTCGGCGTGCGTGCTCTGCATGCCGGGCATCGCCCCCAGCCTGTCGGCGACGTCGGGCGGCACGTTCCAGGTCCAGTCTGCCTGGTTGTCGATCATGTCGTTCTGCACCGCGGTGACGTCCGCCACTTCGTGGATCTGCAACCGCCGTATCGCCGGCTTCCCCTTCGGGCTGTCGGCGTAGTAGTCCTCGAAGCGCTCCAGATCGATCTGGGTCACCCCGTCGATGTGGGTGATCTTGTATGGGCCCGCCCCCAGCGGTTGCTTGTCGTAGGCGTCCGAGCCGACCCGCTCGCGGTATGCCTTGGGCAGGATGGGCAGCACCATGGCCAGGTATTCGCTCGCCGCCGGAAAGACGTGCTTGAGCGTGATGCGCACCTTGTAGTCGTCGATCTTCTCGGCGCCGCTCAGCCAGGCGTAGTTGTCCGGCACGGCCAGGTGATCGTCGGCCAGGACGCTGTTGATCGTGTAGACCACGTCGTCGGCGCTGAAGGCGCTGCCGTCCTGGAATTTCACCCCTTTGCGGAGTTCCAGTTCGAGCGTGGTGTCGTCGACATACTTCCACGAGGTCGCCAACAGCGGC
>PLTJ01000156.1:2398-2539 GCA_003164455.1 Acetobacteraceae bacterium | reverse complement strand
CGGTCAACCGCATGCTGACCTTCGACTCGGTGCGGCTGCGGCTGGACCGCGAGCAGCCGCTGACCTTCCTCGAATTCAACTACATGATTCTGCAGAGCTACGATTTCCGCGAGCTCTTCCGCCGCCACGGCGTGCTGCTGC
>PLTJ01000156.1:186-2342 GCA_003164455.1 Acetobacteraceae bacterium | reverse complement strand
TACTGGCAGTTCTGGCGCAACACCGAGGACGCCGATGTCGGCCGTTTCCTGCGGCTGTTTTCCGATCTGCCGCTCGCCGAGATCGCCCGTCTGGAAGCGCTCGGCGGGGCGGAGATCAATGAGGCCAAGAAGGTGCTGGCAACCGAGGTGACCGCCTTGCTGCATGGCCGCCAAGCCGCCGGGACGGCGGCCGAGGCGGCGCGCCGCACCTTCGAGGACGGCGCGGCGACGGAGGCGCTGCCGCAGGTGAGCATCCCGGCCGGGGAAGTGGCCGAGGGTGTGCCGGCGTTCCGTCTTTTTGTCCTCGCCGGGCTCGTCGCCAGCAATGCCGAGGCGCGCCGCCTGGTACGCGGCGGTGGCGCGCGGCTCGACGATGCGCCGGTGACCGACGAGGGCCAAGTGGTGAGCGCGGCGGCGCTGCGGGCAGGCGTAAAACTGTCGGTCGGGCGCAAGCACCACCGGATGGTACGGCTCACTCCGGCATGATCGGGATGTTGAACGCCACGCACCAGTTCGCCAGCGGATAGGGCCGGCCGACCAGTTCCGCCACCTCGGCTGAGGCACGGTGGCCGGTGAGCGGGTCGAACACATAGCAGTCCTGCGCCTCGGTGGCATCGCTGTCGCGGAGCGCGCCCAGCCCGCCATGGCGGCGATCGGCGTAGCGCACTGTTGCCGGGCCGCGCGGCAGGCGGTCCAGCGTCACGGCAACCGAATCGGGTCCGGTCAGCGTCACCTCCTGCACCGGCACCCCGCCCTCGGCATCGGCCACGGTGAAGCCGCGATCGGCCACGTCGGTCGGCCGGTGGCCGGCGAACGGTCGCCCCCAGGCCAGCGGCGGGGCGGGCACGACGAGGCGCAAAAGCACCTGCCGCCCACGCTGCACGGCGCTGAGCGGGTACAGCGGCCGCCACACTTCCCCCAGCGTCAGCACGCGGTGCATCACCTTGCCGAACTGCGCGCCCAGCCAGCGATAGCCGTTGGCGTCCAGATGCCCGCCCTTGTCGGTGACGGGATAGACCGGACCCGCCATGAAGCAGCCGGGCAGGCCGAGCGCCAAGTCGAGCTGCGCCATCGCCACGCCCAGTTCGTCGGAGGCGTAGGCACCGCCGGTCTGGTAGGTGAACAGCGCCGGCGGCGCCTCCTGCCCGGCGATGCCCTGCGCCAGCTCCGCCACCATGTCGTGGTAAAGCCGCACCAGCAGCGTGCGGTAGTCGGCGCGGTTCGCGGTGCCGCCGTTCAGCGCCCAGGAATTGTGCTCGCCCTGCAGCAGCAACAGCGCCAACACCTGATAGGCTTGGCCGCTGGCGGCGGCCGCCTGTTTGCCCAGGCTCACGCAGTCGCGCAGCCGGTTGAACAGTTCCGGCCGGGCCCCGCGCGACAGGGCTTCCAGCGTGCGTCCGCCGACGCCGCAGGCACTGGCCAGCAGCCGGGCTGGTGCCATCGCCGCTCCGCGCGCCGCCAGCAGCGCGCTGCGATAGGCGCCGGCGGCTCCCTCCAGCACCGTCTCGCCCAGCGCCACGCTGTCCTCGGGCAACCCCGCCACCTGCTCCTCGCTCAGCAGCACGCCGACGGGGTTGTCCTGCACCGTGGCGGCGAGCGGATGCAGCGACCGGTCGCCCACCGGCACAAACGCCGCCTCGCTCTCGCTCGCGGGCCGCACGCTGCGTCCCAGCATCAGCGAGTCGCCGCGCGGGGCCAGCGACAGCGCGGGCCAGCCCTCCCAGCCCGTGGACAGCGACTGTCCGTAGGCGATGACATGGTTCAGCCCCGGGATCGGTTGTGCCTGCCGTATGCCGTGCGGTGTCCCAGCCGCCATTGTCAGGCGCCCATCCGGGTGGCCAGGTCCTCAATGTCGGCGGCGATGACCGTCCAGTCGCTGTCGGCGGCGAAATCCCTGGTCTGGTGCGGGCCGTACTCGGTCGGGCGCGGGAAGAACGCGGTTTTCAACCCGCAGCTTCGGGCGGTGTGCAGGTCGCCGTTGTGCGCCGCCGCCATCATCACCGCGCCGGGGGGCAGCCCGAGCAGATCAGCCGCGCCCAGGTAAGTTTCCGGGTCCGGCTTGTAGTGGCCGAACAACTCGGTGGCGCACACCATGTCCCAGGGCAGCCCGGTGTGCTTGGCCATATCCACCAGCAGCGCCACGTTGCCGTTGGACA
>PLTJ01000156.1:0-143 GCA_003164455.1 Acetobacteraceae bacterium | reverse complement strand
CCGGCGCACCCGGTCCATCGAGGGCGCATAGGCGCCACGCCAAGCATCCACCAGCCCGGCCCAGTCGGCAACGATGCCGCGCGCCGCGCCGAAGGCGGTCAGTTCGTCGATCAGGCTACCGCGCCAGTCCACCACGGTGCCGA
>PLTJ01000455.1 GCA_003164455.1 Acetobacteraceae bacterium | reverse complement strand
TCCCCCGGCTTCACCTGGTACGAGGTCCCGACACCGCCCGCCTGACCTGCCCGGCCCGGGTGTGCCCTATTCGTTCCGATATCGTATCTACAGCCTCGTGCGGAGCTGCTACGCGTGCCCAGCGGCGTTGGACAGCAGCAGCGGGTCGATGCGCAGAACCGCCAGCGCGCGCCGCCACTTGCTGTCGTTGTCGTCGTCGAACACCAGGGCCGGGTCGGCGGGGGCGGACAGCCAGGCGTTCTGCTGCATCTCGGCGTCGAGTTGGCCCGGCCCCCAGCCCGTGTAGCCAAGCGCCAGCACGCCCTGCTTCGGCCCGCCGCCGCCGGCGATCGCCTTGAGGACCTCCAGGCTCGCGGTCAGGGCGATGCCGTCGTCCACGCGCAGGCTGCCCTCGCCGGTCCAGTCGGCGCTGTGCAGCACGAAGCCGCGGGCGTTGTCCACCGGTCCGCCGCTGCACAGGCGGATGGTGCGGGCCGGCGGCGCCGGGTCGATGTTGAGCTGGCGCAACAAGTCCTCGAAGCTGGGGTTATCCAGCGGACGGTTGACCACGATGCCCATGGCCCCGTTGGCGGTGTGGTCGCACAGGTAGATGACGGCCTGGGCGAAGCGCGGGTCGCCCATCGCCGGCATGGCGATCAGAATCTGGCCGGTCAGTGACGTGGCGGAGCTGTCCGGGTCGGTGAAAGTGCGTGCCATACTCCCTATGTTGGTCAGACCGCGCCGTGACGCAAGCGCCACGGGCCGGGCGGTTGGCCGTGACTCGGGCGGCGTTGGCGACTAGGTAGCGACATTCACGCGCCGGCGGAGGGTCTGCCGGCGCCTGCAACAACGGGGAGTGAGCCTCTAGATGAGCACGATCAAGGTCGGCGACAGCCTTCCGTCGATGAAGCTGATGGTGGCCACCGACGACGGCCCCAAGGAGGTCGCCATCGACGAGATCTTCAAGGGTAAGAAAGTGGTTCTGTTTGCCGTGCCGGGCGCCTTCACGCCGACCTGTAGCGCCAAGCACCTGCCTGGCTTCGTGCAGAATGCCGATGCCCTGATGGCCAAGGGGGTGGATCACGTGGTCTGCCTGGCGGTGAACGACGCCTTCGTCATGGGCGCCTGGGCCCACGACCAGAAGGTGGGCGACAAGGTGCTGATGCTGGCCGACGGCTCGGGCGCCTTCACCAAGGCGGTGGGGCTGGAGCTGGACCTGGCGGCCCGCGGCCTGGGCGTGCGCAGCCAGCGTTATGCCCTGGTGGCCGAGGACGGCAAGGTGACCCACCTCGCCATCGAGGCCCCGGGCGGCTTCGACGTCAGCCGCGCCGAAGCGATCCTGGCGGCGCTATAGGTCCGGTCAGGGGGCGATGAGCGGTTATTGCCGGATCGCCCCCGGCCATCCGCTGCACGGACCCTACCACGACACCGAATACGGATTTCCCTCGGCCGACGAGACCGTGCTGTTCGAGCGCCTGTGCCTGGAGATCATGCAGGCCGGGCTGTCCTGGGAACTGGTGCTGAAGCGGCGGGACGGGATGCGGGCGGCGTTTGCCGGCTTCGCGGTGGACCAGGTGGCGGCATTCGGCCCAGCCGACGAGGCGCGGCTGCTGGCGGATGCGCGGATCATCCGCAACCGGCTGAAGGTGCGCGCCATCGTCGAGAACGCCCGCCGGGTGCGCGCGCTGCGGGCCAGCCACGGCGGGTTTTCGGCCTGGCTGGAGGCGCACCACCCGCGTGGCAAGGCGGAATGGATAAAACTGTTCAAAACGACATTTCTGTTCACCGGCGGGGAGATCGTCGGCGAGTTCCTGCTCAGCCTCGGTTATCTGCCCGGGGCGCACGCGCCGGACTGCCCGGTGGCGGCGCGGGTGGCGGCGGTCGGACCGGCGTGGCGGCGGACTACAGCCCCCTGCCCCGCACCACCGCCTTCGCACCAAAACGTGCGCGCAGGGCATCGATAGCCTCCTGGGCGGCGATGCGACGCGGCGACCGCGGGTCGGCGAGGTCGGGCTGGTCGGCCCGATCACCCGGCAACAACGGCTGCGCCCCGATGCCGATCAGGCGGAACGCGGTGCCGTCGGCCTCGCGCGCCAGCATCGCCCGGGCCGCCTCGAACAGCAGATCGGGCAAGCGGGTCGGGAAGTCGAAGCGGTGGGCGCGGGTGTGCAGCACGAAGCCGGCGGTCTTCAGCTTCAGCACCACCCCACCGGCGGCGAATTTCTCTTCCCGCAGCCGGTGGGCGACTTTCTCCGTCAGCCGCCAAAGCTGGCGCTCCAACTCGGTGGGCTGGGAAATGTCGGTCTCGAAGGTGGTTTCGGCGCTGATCGATTTTGTTTCC
Source organism: Acetobacteraceae bacterium (assembly GCA_003164455.1). Taxonomy (GTDB): domain Bacteria; phylum Pseudomonadota; class Alphaproteobacteria; order Acetobacterales; family Acetobacteraceae; genus Rhodovastum. Next base: position 6,053 of record PLTJ01000455.1, on the reverse strand, counting down.
CGCACCGGATCGACGATGTGGGAATCCTCGCCGCGGGCGCGGCGGACCAGGGCGGGACCGTCGTCGCCGAGGCGCGCGCGCGCGGTGCGGTCGTCCAGCGCCTGCAAATGGCCGAGTTTCGTCATCCCCATCGCCGCCAGCCTGCGGGCGAGCACCGGCCCCACGCCCGGCAACAGGCGGACCGGTTCGGGGGCAAGCAATGCCGCCGCCTCGGCGCCGATGACGCAGAACCCGCGCGGCTTGTCGCGGCCGGCGGCGATTTTCGCCAGCAACCGGTTGGCGGCCAGACCGACCGAGACGGTGATGCCGACCTCGCGCTCGACGGCCGCGGCGAAGCGGGCGAGCACGACGGCGGGCGGAGCGCCGTGCAACGCCTCGGTGCCGGCGAGGTCGAGCACCGCCTCATCGATCGAAAGCGGCTGCACCAGCGGCGTGAGACGCTCCATCATGGCGCGGATCTGCCGGCTGGCGGCGACATATTTGGCGAAATCGGGCTTGATGACGACCGCGTCGGGGCAGGCCTTCAGCGCCTTGAACATCGGCATGGCGCTATGCACGCCGTAGATGCGCGCGACATAGCAGGCGGCCGCGACCACGCCGCGCGCGCCGCCGCCGACGATCACCGGGCGGGCGGCAAGCTCCGGCCGGTCGCGCTTTTCCACGCTGGCGAAAAACGCGTCGCAGTCGATGTGGGCGATGTGCAGCGAAAACAGCTCGGGATGGCGGATTATGCGCCGCCCGCCGCAGCCCGGGCACGCCAACGCATCACCCGGCTCCGCCCCGCAGTCGCGGCAGAGCGCGGGCATCGCGGTCAGGCCGGCGGAACCGGCCAGAGCCAGGCGGCGCCGCGCACGCCCGAGGAATCGCCGTGCCTGTTCTTCACCACCGGCGTGTTGACGAAATCGGAGAAGACGTAAGTTGGCAGCACGGCGGGCAGTTCGGCGTAGAGATGGTCCATGTTGGACAGCCCGCCGCCGAGCACGATGACATCGGGGTCGATGATGTTGATGACCACAGCGAGGCCGCGGGCGAGCCGGTCGACATGGCGGGCCAGCGCCTCACGCGCGCACACCTCGCCGGCGGCGGCGCGGGCGGGAATGCCGCTGGCATCACGCGCGTTGGGGCCGTCGCAGTCCCGGGCGAGCGCGGTGCCGGAAATGCGCGTTTCCAGGCAGTTGTACTGGCCGCACCAGCATCGCGGGCCGGGGATCTCATCGGACGCAGGCCAGGGCAACGGGGTGTGCCCCCACTCGCCGGCGAGGCGATGGCGGCCCTCCAGCACGCGGCCGCCGATGATGATGCCGCCGCCGCAGCCCGTGCCGATGATGACGCCGAACACGCAATGGTGGCCGGTGCCGGCCCCGTCGGCGGCCTCGGAAAGGGCGAAGCAGTTGGCGTCGTTCTCCACCCGCACCTCGCGGCCGAGCGCCTGGGCGAGGTCGCGGTCGAACGGATGGCCGTTCAAGGCGATGGAATTGGCGTTTTTCACCAGGCCGGTAGCGGGGCTGATGACGCCCGGGATGCCGACACCGACACTGCCACGGCCGCCAAGCTGCGCCTCGACCCCGCGGACGAGGCCGGCAATGGCGCCCAGCGAGGCGTCGTAGCCGTGCGGGGTGGGGATGCGGTGGCGCAGGTGCAGGCTACCGTCGGAGGCCAGCGCGACGGTTTCGATCTTGGTGCCGCCAAGGTCGATGCCGATGCGGTAGTCGTATGGGGGCGAAGCGCTCATGAGAAGAGTTTGCCCCGGCGCGGGGGCCCACTCAAGGACGCGGTGCAGCAGGGCGGCTGGCGCGCGGTGTGGGGGCGTGGTGGCGCTTGATCTGTTTGGCTTCGCTGGTATTTTGCGGGGCCTGCCGGAGTCGGAGGGATGGCCGAGAGGCTTAAGGCGCACGCTTGGAAAGCGTGTGTACGTTAACACCGTACCGTGGGTTCGAATCCCACTCCCTCCGCCAGTCCTATAGCATTTCTGCGGCTTTCCGGTCCGGTTCGGGCATTCTCCCCTACTCTCTCCCCTATTCCAAACGCGGATAGACCCGAACGCAGGTGCCATCGGGCTGGCTGAGGTCCGCCGCGCGCCGACCCGCCCTCGCACAAGCGCCACCGTCCCGTTATGATAGCCGACCAAACCGGAGGTGACACATGTTCGCACGGGGTTTGGCGGCTCTTTTGATCGCTGCAACGGCAGCGCTCATCGCAGGAGATGCGACGGCAGACGAAGCAATGGTGCCGCTCGCCATGAGCGGAGCGTGGGTGGCAGTTGCTCACCGGCCGAGCATGATAGCTCCTGCCGATACCTGTATGGTCATAAACGTGGACAGCGGGATTGCCTTCCGAGCGGATGGAGATGGCGTGCAGATCAGGATCATAAATAAGTCATGGTCGCTGCCTTCCGGGGTGAAGGGAAAGATCAATGTCACTGTCGGCAAGTCTCAGATGTGGTTCGATATCGGGGATAATACCGATAATATGGTAATGGCCGAAATGGGTGATGATAGCGCCATCGAATTGTTTGGGGCGATGGACAAAGCAGCCTCTATGACCGTTTCCACCGGCAAGGCCGCGCCCATTAATGTCTCACTTACCGGGAGCACCAAGGCAACGACTGCCTTTCGCACATGTGCCGGGATCAAGAGCAGCGCAGCCGGTCCCGGCAGCAACCCCTTCAAGTAGCTGGTAACGCGGCGCCGATCAGCCCCGCGCCAGCAGGTTGCGCACGGTGCTGTCGTGCCAGTCGCCGCCGCGCGCCGTCCGCACGCCACGGTCGTTCAATGCCCGGGCGATGGCACGGAAGCCGGTCGCACCCGCCGCCTGCAACTGGCGCACGATCGGCAGCACGTTCGCTGCGAAGGCGTCGGCGCCGTCACGGTTCGCCGCTGCGCCCTTCGCCTGCGCCTCCGGCAGATTGGTCCGGTTGCCCAGGATGGCGCCCTGCGCCTTCTTCTGCGCCAGCGCCAGGCGGGTGCGATCGGCGATCATGGACCGCTCTTTCTGCGCCAGCGCGGCGAACATGTGCAGCACGAACGGGTCAACGTCCGCGCCCAACTCGGCGACGATGAACGGCACCCGGTGCGCCATCAGGCCGGCAATGAACGCCACGTCACGGGAGAGGCGGTCCAGCTTCGCCACCACCACCGCGGCCTTGGCCTTCCTGGCCCGCGCCAGCGCCTCGCGCAGCACCGGCCGGCGGTCCAGGGCATCGGCGCCCTTGCCCGTCTCGACTTCCACATGCTCGGCGATCAGGTCCAGCCCCTCGGCTGCCACGAAACGGGCGATAGCCTCGCGCTGTGCTTCGATCCCCAGGCCGCTCTTGCCTTGGCGTTCGGTCGAAACCCGGATGTAGCTGATGACGCTGCGCATGGTGTCCATCCCGTCCCTGCGCAATCACTATATGCTCGTATGAAGTTTGCGCAAGCTGAAAAATGAGGGCGAACGGCGAAGAATGGACAAGGCCTATCTGCCATCGTTCGCACTCATGCGAAGGGCGCCCCCTGCGCGTGGGGAGCGCCCTTTAGGGACCGCAGAAACTCGGGTTGCCAAAGGACAGCCTCCCGCGCGTTGGGGGTGTCAACCGGAGTGACAACCTCCCCCCGTGTCAGGCGCGTGCCCCTTTTTCTGGTGTTCTAACTGTGTTCGGTTGGGCGGCCCCCGCGCGCGGTCGCATATCGCGCAGAAATTCGGCACGGCGCGCTCTTTGAATTTCGGCGCTTTGATTTCGGTTGATTGTTTTTCAAGCCGCCAACCCTCGCGCGTGCGCGTGATAGGTGTCTCAGAACCCCTCGGCCGCCGGGCTGGCGCTACAGGGCGGCGCTCCTGCCGATGTGCGGTTCTATGTCCCCAGTGCCGATCGCCTGCCAGGCGGTGCGCAGCTTGTCCGCGCTGGCGGGGTTCGCTCTCCTGTCCGGATGGGCGCGGCCTCGCGCGTTGTGGGTGTCAACCTCGGTGTCAACCTTGGCGGCGCGGTGCTGCCCTGGTTGATTGCTTTGATTGCAAATTCAAAGCCTCTCCACGATCTGCGCATCCTCGCGCGTGTTGGGGTGCGGACACCCGTGCGGACAAGCCTCCCGCGCGCGTAGGAGGTGCGAACATCGGCGCGAACAAACTGCCCTCGCGCGCGCTGGCGAGGCTGGGGTGGTGACTTGCTGGTGACTGGTGACGGGTTGCCCCTTGCGGAGCGGCACATCACTGGCCCTCGGCTGCCGCGCATGCCGCCAGATCGGCCCCGTGGTGCTTCTGCAACTCGGCCAACTCGCGCCGCGCCGCGGTCCTGATAGACGGGCGCGAAGCTGGATCGTCGGCGAGAAAGCGCAGCATCCGCAGTTGCGCCCGCACCATGTCGGCGGCGGCAGGGTCGGGAGCGGCAACGCCGCCCCCTTCCTCCATGATCGCCCGGCCGGTCATGCGGCTTTCGCGGTATCGGCCGGCTCGGCAACGTCCAGGCCAGCCGAACGCCAGTAGGCGATTTCCGCCACCGCAGGGCGCTCGGCGAATGGATCGGGCGCGTCGAGATAGGCGAATGGGCCTCCGGTAGTGGGCGGGCGCGGAGAGAAGCCGCGAATTTCAGCATGCCGAAGGGCGTCGGTCCCCTTTGCATGGTCGCGCCGCGCCTCGGCAAGCGCGGTCTGTGCCGCCACGATCCGGTGCGCCGCTGCCACTCGCAGCCGGGCGCCACACTCAGCAATCGGCTTGTATGCGGCCCGCTGCGCCTGCATCAGATCCGCTTCGCGCTGCTGGCGTTCTGCCCGCAGTTGCGTGGCCAGGTCGCGGATGAACGCATGGTGATGTTCCGCGTCCTGCACTGCCTGCGCGGCGGCAGCGGTCGCCTTCGGGGTCGCGTGCTGGCCATCGGTCGATTGCATCACCAGCGCGGCGCGGGCGGCGGTCGCCTTGGCCACGGCGGCGCGTGCCACGGGTTCCGCCTGCTCGGCGGCGTCGAGTTTCGCCACGGCATCGGTGAAGGCGTTGCGAGCGCGTTCGATGGCGGCGGTATCGGCCATTGCGTCGAGTGCGGCGACTTGTTCGTATGTCAGGCTGGGCATTGGTTAATCCTTCTTGGCGGGAAAGCGGGCTTGGATGCGGCGAAGTTCGGCGGCGTCGAACGCGGCTTGGTGACGGCGCCGGTCATCCTCCGCAAACACGGCGCGGCTTGCGGCCCATCCGCCGGTCTTGCCGGCATCTGCGGCGGCGCCGGCGACGATCTTGGCGCGCACGGCAGGCCATTCGGCTTCGCTCACGCGGTCGGCGAGGTCCGGCGGCCGGGCGATAGGTGGCAAAACGGTGTTCACGTCAGAGGGTTTCCCTCGCGGGCAGGGGGTGCGCCTTCGTGTGCGGCCCTGGTGCGCGACACGTAGGCGATGCCGAAATGCTCGGCGCAGTAGGGGCGGTGGCGCCCGTCCTGCCGGACGGCGCACGGTTCGCCGCAGAAGGTCGGTGGATGCGGTGGCGCCTCCCCATCGGGCCAGGAAGGCCACTGGCAGCCATCGGCGCCGGGCGGGTAGTGCGACACCTCAAGCCGCCCCCCGTCCATGCACGCCGCGCAGTGCGGTAGCGACGGCCCGTTTCTCGACTGCGGTCGGCTCACTCCAATCCGATTCCGCAGGTTCGCCCGTGATGACGGCATATGCGGGCCGAGACTGGCACCTTACGGTGTCGAGACAGCGGGCGCGGCTGCTCGGCGCATCTCCGTCGTGCGGCGGTCCGAACCCCTCGGCGGCGCGCTTGTGGAAGTAGTTCAGCCAATCCAGGTCCCTCCCGGTCAGATCGGCAGCGGACGCGGCGGTGGTGTAGGGTCCGGGTAGCGCACGGACGCATGCCGGCCGATGGTCGCGCCACCAGTCCCCCACCCGCTGGCGGATGGTGTCATAGGGCGGGAACCATTCCGCGCCCTGCACCACGGCGTGCAGGCTATCGGTCGTGAAGGCCGATGAAGGAAAGTCCTGGCCGAGCATGGTTGCCGTCACGGCCAGCTTGTTCTTGGTCGGCCGGCCTTCCTCCCCATGCCGGGTCAGTTCCGCAAGGTTGTTGAGCCATCCCGCAATGATCCGAAGGCTTTC
>PLTJ01000278.1 GCA_003164455.1 Acetobacteraceae bacterium | reverse complement strand
CGCCCCCGCGATGCCGGCCCCCGGTATCCGGGGGCGCTGCATGTCAGGCGGCCTTCGCCACCGATTCGGCCGCGCGGTGCGCATAGGTGCGCTTGGCAAGCCAGGCGTCCACGTCGCTTTTTCGATACAACACCCGGCGCGCGCCGGCCCGGACGAATGGCAGGCCATTGCCTTCGACGCGCCAGCGGGCAGTCGTTCGCGGGGTCACGCGCAGCAAGGCGCACAACTGCGCGTCGCTTAGGAATTCGTCAGCCTGCGTCTCGTTTTTCTGCATTTAAGTCTCCACTAGACAGGCGTTGCTAGTGGTAGTCATCGCACGCCAGACGTAGGCGCCCTCATTTTGGGTGCGAATCACGCCAACTTTCTCCTATTCGCACCCTGCGTCGCGCGCGAGACCTATTGGGCGTCCAGCGCTTTTCGCAGTTTTTGCGCGGCTTTTTTTGCGTGGAAACCGAGGCCGCTCGGCGCTTCCGTGCCGGTGGCAAATTTCCAGACGCGCGCCGTGAGTTCGGCAAGTTCTCCGCTTTCACTGACACTGATATTGAGCGGCCCGCGCCTCACGTCTGCCATCCAGCGGCCGCAGGCGATCGCGAGCGCCGTCCGCGGGTTGCCGCGCTGGCGATCGTGAAGCGTAGCCTTGCCGCCTTTGCTGGCATCAACCGCCAGATCGGCCGCGACTTGCTTGGCGACCTGCTCGACGAAGTGCAAGGGATGCGCATCCAGCCCCCAGGGCCAACAGATTCCATACGCGGTGTCCAGGTTGCTCGGAACGGCGCTCTCTTCCGCGTGGCCGGCATGCGCGTGCGTGCGCAGGTTCGCCAACGGGCCGAGCAGGCTCCCCGGCGTCGCCCGGTCGCAAAGCGCCAGCCGCAGCTCACGTGCGGACTTAGCGATGCGCTCATACTGTTCGCACCCATCCCGCGCGGTGCGCCTGTCGGCGGCGGCGTCCTGCTCCATCAGAAAAAATTTCGCGATCCCCAAAAGGTCGGTGGCCAACTTCGCGGCCTTTTCCGGGGTGGCGTCCGGGTCGAACCTTTTCACGATATCAAGCAGCTCGGCGGGTGGCATCCACGCGGCTTCGCTCATGGTCGTCACCCCGCCGCTGCCGCGCGACCAAGCGTCACGACATTGCTGGCTTCCGGCTTGCCCTTAGCGGCTGCGGTCACGTGCACGGCCCATGCTTCCAGGGCGGCCTTGCGCTCGTTCAGGAATTCCGCCCGCTGGTAGACGGCGGCGACACCCTGGATTGCTCCGGTGATGTGGTTCAGTAGCCGGTCGCACACGTGCGGGGGGAAGCCCATGTCGGCCAGCGCCGTGACGCCAGCACGGCGAAAATCGTGAAAACGCCAGTCGGCGAGCGGCTGCCCCGCCTTCGTGATCGCCTCGTTGATCTCGTTCTTCGCGTAGCCGAAGGCGGCAATGGGCTTGCCCTGCTTACCGGCGAACACGAAGGGGTTGCCTTGCAGCCGCGGAATAGTGCGGATGATCGCCCGCACCGGCTCGGCCAGATGGACGATGTGCGCCCGTCCGTTTTTCGCCCGCGCGGCCGGCAGGGTCCAGGCGGTCGGATCGGCGGGGTTGTCCAACTCCGCCCAGCGCATGCCCGCCACTTCCTCGCGGCGCTGCATGGTCAGCATCAGGACACGCACGTAACCGGCCAGGGTGCCGCTCAGAGCGTCGCACCCACGCCAGATCGGTCCCAGGTCATCGGCCGTCAGCACCCGCTCACGCGGCGCCTCACGCCCGGCCCGTTCAATGCCCTTCAGTGGGTTGACCGCGACGTGCTGCCGCTTCGCAGCCCAACCATAGGCGGCGCGGGCATATGCCAGCGTCCGGTTGGCCGCGACAATGCCCTTGTCCGCCTTGATCGCGTCAATGGTGCGGACGGCCTCGGCCAGCGTGATGCCGCTCGCGGCCCGGTCCTGCCAGGTCGGCAGGTTGCGCTTGATGCATAACACTGCCTCGCGAAGATATGATGGGCGGCGGTCCCCTCCCCTCGCCTTCGCCCAGGCGTCCACCATCAAGCCGAACGTATAGGAAGCCTCCACGCTCGCCTGCCGTGTCGCCTCGCCACGCGCCTTGCGCTCGGCGAAAGGGTCATGCCCATCCGCCACGGCACCCAGCATGATCTTGGCGTTCCGGCGGGCTTCCTCGACCGTCAGGGCGCCGAAGGTGCCAAGCGGCATCCGGCGCTTGCCTGCCGGCGTGGTGTACTGCGCGACGAAGCTCTTACCGCCGGCCGCGGTGACCCGCAGCCCGAACCCACGCAACTCGCCGTCGAACAGCAGGATGTCCTTTTTGCCCGGCGGGCAGGATAGGCTTTCGACCGTCCGTTGCGTCAGCTTGAACACCTTCGGCATGCCGGCCTCGCCACGTTCGTTTGCTTGCGGACCTTTTGCGGACCCCTTGCGGACCCGCCAGAACCGCTATCCATGTCCGCTAATGTCGCGCAATATCCGCTGACGTGCAAGGACAATGTTGATTTTTCTTCTCTTTATGGGGTCCGCTGTCCGGCCGTGTCCGGCCGTGTCTGCCCATATTACGTGACTGCAAATCCGCGTATGTGGGTTCGATTCCCGCCCGGACCTCCAGGCTTTTCAATCAGTTAACATCGATCCGCGTGGGCGCCATGCGATCAACCACGTTCGGTCAGCCGTGGAAGACCCTTGCCGGCCACGTGGCTGCATTGGGCAGAGCCTGCACGACGCTGGTGGTGAAGTCTGACGCGGATGCGCCACTCCACTTGGACTGAACCGTGGGCGACAGCACGACGCCAATGCCGACAATATAGACGATTGCTACGAAAAGAATGAGCATACGCATCGACCTGTTCTCCAACTGGCGAGGGCACCGTCGCCGATCGCTGTTTTCGCTTAACTCACGCCCGCCAGGGCGCCGCCCGCCACGAGAGCGAGGGAAAGGGCAAATTCCCCGAACATCGGGCGGATTTTTTCAAACAGCGCCGCCCGGACATGCCATCGCTACCAACGGCGATATCCGTAAAAGCCACCGCCACCAAGAAGTAAGAAAAGCACAACGATAAGCAGAATGGTCGTCACGGCTGTCTCCCCAAATGCACATCCCGTGCATTTCTCTCTGGATGTGGGTTCGGAACAGCGACGTCACCAGACTCGGCATCTACCTACACGGCGGCGTTTCCATCGGCGTGTCGCCCCTACCCGCCCGCGATCTTCGGGATCAGCACGATCTCGCTCGCCTCCGCCAGCGGCACGGCGTAGGCGTCCTGGAAAATTACCCCGTCGATCGCCACCGCCATCCCCTCATCCACCAGCCGGCCCAGCCCGGGGAAGCGCGCATCGAGTTCAGCGACGAGCCGGCGGAAACTGGTGGCCGCAACCTCCAGCTCCGCCGCCCCACCCGCCAGCGCCCTGGCGGCATCGCCGGTCAGAACGACCGTCGGCACATCCCTATTCCGCCGCGGCGTCCAGCGCCGCCAGCAGCTTCGGCGGCGAAATCGGCAGATCCGCCATCCGCAGCCCGACCGCCGAGCGCACCGCATTCGCCACCGTCGCCGTCGGCGGCACGATCGGCACCTCGCCCACCCCGCGCGCCCCGAACGGCGCCCGCGGATTCGGCACCTCCACCAGCAC
>PLTJ01000028.1:4642-8216 GCA_003164455.1 Acetobacteraceae bacterium | reverse complement strand
GGGCAAGCTGCGCGAACTCGACGGCTCGTTCGCCCAGGCGGAAATCGCCATCGGCCTGCCCGCCGGCGATTTCGACTGGTATCGCGTCGTCAACCTGTGGGTCCATCAGTTCAATGCCACCGGCAAGAACGCGGCCCTGTTCAAGAAGTGGTTCGGCTTCGACCTGCCGCCGATCCAGGCGCAGTATTGAGGCCCGGCTTGGCGGGGCGGTCCGTCCGCCCCGTCCGCCAGCCGCATGGCGCTGAGGCATGAACTACACGTTCACCCTGCGTACGGTCTTTCCCTATCTCGGCGGCCTTGTCGCCGCGGCGGAAATGACGTTGACGCTGTCGGTGCTGGCGATCCTGATCAGCCTGGTAATCGGCGCGGCGGTGGCGGTGATGCGGCGCAGCCGGTTGCGCGTGGTCCGCTTCGCCGGCGCGGCCTATGTCGAGGTCATGCGCAACACGCCGTTGCTGGTCACCCTCTACATCGTCTATTTCGCCGCGCCCGCCATCGGCATCCGGCTGTCCTCGTTCACCGCGGCCCTGCTCGGGCTGTCGCTCAACGCCGCGGGCTACATGGCCGAGATCATCCGCGCCGGGCTGATCGCGGTGCCGGGCGGCCAGTTCGAGGCCGCCACCGCGCAGGGCATGACGATGGGGCAGATGTTCCGCCACATCATCTTCCCGCAGGTCTTCCGCACCATCTACGCCCCGCTCGGCAACCAGTTCATCGCCGTCATCCTCGCCTCCTCGCTGGCCTCCGCCGTCGCCGTCGAGGAAGTCACGTCGTGGATGGAAACGGTCGGCGCCAATTCGTTCCGTTTCTTCGAGACCTTCGTGGTGGCGGCGGTCGTCTATGTGGTGCTGTGCCAGACCATCAACCTGGCGCGCCTGCAGATCGGGCGGATGCTGTTCCGCCAGCCGGAGGCGCGGCGATGACCGGATCCCTGGTCTTTCTGCCGCTGTTCATCAAGGCCACGGGTACGACGATCTGGCTGAGCTGGCTGGCGTTGCTGATCGGCGCCGTCGGCGGCTTCCTGATCGCCCTGCTGCGCACCTCGCGGCTGTGGCCGCTGCGCGTCATCGCGCTCCTCTACACCGAAGCGTTCCGCTCGGTGCCGATCCTCATCGTCCTGTTCTTCGCCTATTTCGGCGTCCCGGTGATGCTCGGCTTCGACGTCAGCCCGTTCGTGGCCGCCACCTTCGCCCTCGCGCTGCATGCCAGTGCGAACATGTCCGAGGTGGTGCGCGCCGGCATCGAGAGCGTCGGCCGCGGCCAGTGGGAGGCGGCGCTGGCCTCGGGCATGCGCATGCGCGAGGTGATGCGCCATATCGTTGCCCCGCAGGCGCTGCGCGTCATCCTGCCGCCATCGGTCGGCGTCTACATCACGGTGCTCAAGGAATCCTCGCTGGCCTCGATCATCGGCTACTTCGAACTGACCCGCACCGGCCTGCTGGTGCGTGAGACCCAGGGCGGCGGCTTCGGCCCGCTGCTGGCGCTCGCCGCGATCTACTTCCTCCTGAGCTACGGCATTTCGCTGTGCGGTGCCGCGCTGGAACGGCACTACGCCATCGGCGGCGCCACCACTAGCACCGACGCGGTTGTGGGAGGCATGGCATGAGCGACGCTCCGATCCTCGAACTCGCTGATGTGGTCAAGCGATTCGGCTCGCGCACCATCCTCGACGGAATCAGCCTGAGCGTGGCACCCAGGGAGATTGTCTGCATCGTCGGCCCCAGCGGCACCGGCAAGTCCACCCTGCTGCGCTGCGTCAACGGCCTGGAAGACATCCAGGGCGGCGAAATCCGTTTCGAGCAAACCCGGGTCGAGGCCCGTGCCAAGAGCATCAAGGCGGTGCGCATGCGCATCGGCATGATCTTCCAGCAATTCAACCTCTACCCGCACCTCACCGCGCTGCAGAACGTCATGCTCGCGCCGGTGGTGGTGCATGGCGAGGACCGCAAGATCGTCGAGGAGCGGGCACGGGCGCTGTTCGAAAAAGTCCGTCTGTCGCCGCGCATCAACGCCTATCCGGCGCAGCTTTCCGGCGGCGAGCAGCAGCGCGTGGCGATCGCCCGCGCGCTGGCGGCGAACCCGCATCTGCTGATGTTCGACGAAGCTACCTCGGCCCTCGACCCGGAGACGGTGGGCGACGTGCTGGCGGTCATGCGCGACCTCGCCGTCGAGGGGCGCACGATGCTGGTCGTGACCCACGAAATCCGTTTCGCCGCCGACGTCGGCACCCGCATGGTATTCATGGACCAGGGCAAGATCGTCGAGGACGCTAACCCGCGCGAGATGCTGGCGCACCCGAAAACCGAACGCGCCCGCCAGTTCTTCAGTTCGATCCGAGGCTGAAAAAGAACAGTCTTCTTTTTGAAAAAAGAAGCAAAAACTTCTATCCTATAAGAAAATGTCGTAGCCCGCATCGTGATGCGAGGTCTTGCGGTGGTCCCCGCTGTCGCGCGACGAGACCCGCATCAAGATGCGGGCTACCGGCTCTGCAATCAACGGTTGTGTCGCTTTAACAGCCATTTCGTTAACCAATAAGGAACGGCGAAACTGAGCATGATTATAGCCGTTCCAAAGTCTTTCTGTCGACGAGGGCTATGGCTCCAGACTATGTAACCATGATTCATGGCGTAGAAGGTCAGTGGCCATACAACTGCGAGGCCCACTAGTCCTGCGATGACCGCCTCGCGCGGCTTCAATACATCATACCATTCTGGCTTCTTCATCACGGTTTCTCACGAGCAATGCCTATGTAAGCGAATGGCGGGTAGAGCAGCGTATAGCAAGCCGTAGGGTGCAATGCGCTCCGCATTGCACCGCTTTCGTCGGCGGTGTGCGCTGGTGCATGCCAAGCGGCATTGCACCTTACGGTGCTGAGGCGGGACACGACCGGAGCGCGCGCCTCGGCTCGCTACTCGATCAACTCCCACTTCCCGTCGTGCAGCGTCACCAGCACGCGCGCGCGTTCATCCACGCCAAACCGCTCACCCGGCCGGAAATTGTAGATGCCCTGCACGCCCACCACGTCGCGCGTCGTGGTCAGCGCGTCGCGCAACGCCAGCCGGAACGCCTCCGTCCCCGGCTTCGTCCCGCCCGCCAGCGCCCGGCCGATGGCGTCATAGCTCACCAGCAGGGCGTCATAGGCATAGCCGGCAAACGGGTTCAGCGCGGTATCGTTGTTGGCCTTCTCGTAGAGTTTGCGGAACACCGCGACCTGCGCCTTGATCGGGTTGGAGTCGGGCAACTGCTCGGCCACCGTGATCGGCCCGGCCGGCGCGATCACGCCATCCGCCTGTTTCGCGGCGAGCCGAAGGAACTCGTTGTTGATGATGGCGTGCGAACTGTACACCGGCCCGTGCCAGCCGCGTTCGGCCAGCACGATATGCGGCAGCGCCCCCGGGGCGCCCGAGCCGCCGGTGAAGATCGCGTCCGGGTGGGCGGCGACGATCTTCAGCATCTGCGGCGTCACGCTGGTGTCGTTGCGCGCATAGCGCTCGTCGGCGACGATGCGGATGCCGAACTTGTCGGTGTTCTGCTTCAGCCCGGCCAGCACGCTGTCGCTGAAGGCGTCGTTGAA
>PLTJ01000028.1:0-4538 GCA_003164455.1 Acetobacteraceae bacterium | reverse complement strand
TCGGACTGGTCGTCGATCGGCACGATCCGGATCTTCTGCCCGCCGACCGAGCCCGCCCCGGCCTCGGCGGCGGCAAATCCCTTCATGTAGGGCAGGCCGATGGAGGAGACGGGTCCGGTCATCGACATGACGATGCCGACCGTCACGTCGGCCCATGCCGGCACGCTCAGAGCCATCCCCACCAGGCCGGCCAGCAATGCCAGGACTGCCTTCCTCATTGACGCCATCCCTCGAATGCTCTCTGACGGGCGCGTCGCCGGGCTGGTCCGGTCGGCCGAGGCCCGTTGAGACGATGTGCAGCGTAATATTGTTCAGGGTTGAAGGATAGCGGGCCTCGATGTCGGGCGGTCGGCGGGCATGACGACGGAACTGGCGCTGCTGCTGGCGCAGGATGGCATCGCCAACGGTGCGATCTACGTCCTGGTCGCGCTCGGCATCGTCCTCATTTTCCTCGTCACCCGGGTCATCTTCATCCCCTTCGGCGATCTGGTCGCCTATGCCGCGCTGACCCTCGCCTCGCTGGAGGCGGGCCAACTCCCCGGCACGCTGTGGCTGGTGCTGGTGCTCGCTCTGGCCGCCTTTGCTTTCGAGGCGGCGGCGTTGCTGCGGGCGCGCGCCTTTCACCGCCTGCCCCGTGCCGCCCTGCTGTGGCTGGTGCTGCCGGCCGTCCCGGTGTTGGCGGCCTGGCTGGTGCAGGGACAGGCGGTGCCCGACGCGGTGCTGGTGGTGGTGTCGATCGGGCTGGTGTTGCCGATGGGTCCGCTGCTCTACCGCATCGCCTTCCGTCCGATCGCCGACGCGCCGGTGCTGGTGCTGCTGATCGTGGCGGTGGTGCTGCATTTCGCCATCTCCGGCGTGGCGCTGATGTTCTTCGGGCCGGAGGGCATGCGGCCGCGCATGCTGGTCAACGGCACCGTCACGCTGGGCGGGCTGGCCTTCACCGGCCAGACCCTGCTGATGCTCGGCACCTCAGCCCTCACGGCTCTGCTGTTGTGGCTGTTTTTCGGCCGCACAGTGGCCGGCAAGGCGCTGCGGGCCACCGCGGTGAACCGCGTGGGGGCGCGGCTGATGGGCATCCGACCCGCCGTTTCCGGGTCCATCGCCTTCCTGCTGGCTTCCCTGCTGGCCGGAGTGGCCGGCATCCTGGTCGGCCCGATCAACACGCTGGCCTACGACTCCGGCTTCATCCTCGGCCTGAAGGCCTTTGTCGGCGCCATCATCGGCGGCATGGTCAGCTACCCCGGAGCGGTGCTGGGCGCGCTGTTCGTCGGCCTGTTGGAGAGTTTCACGGCGTTCTGGTACAGCCCGTTCAAGGAAGTCGTGGTGTTCGCCTTGCTCGTGCCGGTGCTGGTGCTGCGCTCGCTGTTCACCGAGACCGAGGAGGAGGCGGAGGAGGAGTTGTGACGTGCCAGCCGATCGTCGCGCTGACCTCACGGAGCATGGCTTCCACAGCAGCGTTGCAGGGTGTGCGGATCGGGGATTAGCCTTGACGGGTGGCCGGTCCGTATTCGTCATCCGTCCGGGGAATCTGGGGAAAAGACAATGAACAGCACAGCACCGTCCGTGACGCCCGAGCGCATCATGCAGTTTGCGTGGTCCTTCGCACTGCCGCTGGCGATCGAGGCGGCGGTGCGCCATCGGGTCTTTGACGTTTTGGCAAAGCAGACGCTGACACTCGATGAGTTGGCGCGGGCGACCGGCGCCTCCAGCCGCGGACTGGCCGCGATCCTCGACGTTCTGGTCGGCTTGGGGCTGCTGGCCCGCGACGAGGCCGGGCGCTACGCGCTCACCCCCGAAAGCGACGCGTTCCTGGTCAGCCACCGGGCAGGCTTCATCGGTGGCATCTTCCGCCACGTGAGCACGCAGTTGCTGCCGAACTGGCTGCACCTCACCGACATCGTGGGCAGCGGCAAGCCGGCCCGCGCGGACAACGTCGCCAGCGAAAGCGCGCCGTTCTTCGCCGAGTTCGTCGAGGATATCTTTCCGCTGAGCTATCCGTCGGCGTGCGTGCTGGCGGGCGCGCTCGGCCTTGCCCAGGCCTGCGGGCCGGTCTCCGTGCTCGATCTCGGGGCGGGCTCGGGGGTGTGGGGCATCGCCCTCGCGCAGGCTTCGCCGCATGTCACGGTGCGCGCGGTCGACTGGCCGGACGTGCTGGCGGTGACACGACGGGTGGCCGAGCGGTTCGGACTTGGCGATCGTCTGACCACGGTCGCGGGCGATCTGCTCGAAGCGGATTTCGGCGGCGGGCATCAGGTCGCCACGTTGGGTCAAATCCTGCACAGCATAGGCGCCGAACGCTCGCGCGCCTTGCTGGCACGCACGCACGCGGCGTTGGCGCCGGGTGGCACGATCGCGATCGCTGAACACCTGGTGGACGCGGATCGGCGCGGCCCGATGCGCGGGCTGATCTTCGCGGTCAACATGCTGGTCAACACCGAGACCGGCGGCACGTATTCGTTCGAGGAGATCGCGGGCTGGCTGACCGAGGCCGGGTTCACCAACCCGAGTCAGTTGCCGGCGCCAGGCCCGTCGCCGTTGATCCTCGCGACGCGCGGCTGACCGGGACTTCTTCGCCGGGCCTCGACGCAGCGCGCGGTTCAGGCCGCCCGCCCGTTGTGCGCTATCGAAACGATCAATCCGAGGCTGACGATCAGCAGGCTGACCGACAGTCCGACAAACAGCGGGTTGATCGAAAGCCCAAGGCCGAAGCGGCTAAAAACCGCGATCGCCGTGCTGGCCGCCATGGACAGCACGGCCCATGAAGCGGTGAGATGGTGCGTCCAGAAGATCGCCAGGGTCATCGGGATGAAGACCCCGGCTCCGCGCAATGCCATCGACATGTAGTTCCAGTCGAGGACGTAGGTTTCGGCATTGGTAAGCGCGATCACCATGGCGAGACACGTGACCGCCAGAACGGTGACGCGATTGATCAACAGAATCCGCCGGTCGTTGACGATATGCAGAATACCGCGGCCGATGTCGCGCGACACCATTGTGCCGATCCCCAGCGCCAGCCCGGCGATCGAGCCAACGATGGAGAACAGGATGCCAGCCAGCCCGATGCCCCCCAGCCAGGACGGCAGATAAAGGGCAAGATACATCGGCAAAGCCAGAATCGGTTGAATGTCCGGATGGGCAGCATGCATGAACATGCCGACAGCGACGGACGGCAATCCCACCGGAATGGTGATCAGGGCGGCGGTCAGCGTACCGATCGCTGCCACTTTGGTATCCGACGCCGAAAAGATCGCCTGAATATAGGTTTGCGTACAGATCATTCCGACGACCAGCGAAGCCAGATTGCCAAGGCAATCCGGTACTCCACGAGCGGCCATGCTGAACCACGGAAAAGCCGGAAAGACCGTGTCGAAGTCGGCCATCCGGGCGAGCGCAAGACTGGCGATGGCGCCGGCGATGAATAGCGTCATCCAGATGATGGCCATTTTCAAAAGACCGGAAACCCCTGCTCCTTTGAAGCCTCCGAAGAACACGCTGGCGGCGACCAGAAGGACGATGATGGCCGCTGCCCGCCAGGGAGCCAGATCGAAGATCAGGGCGATCATCGAAATGCCGGACAGCGCACTGGCCACCGCGCTGAACAGGATGCCGATCGACGATATGCCGGTGGCCAACGGTCCGGCCGTTGCCCCGTAATGAACACTCAGATACTGGGGGAGCGTCTCCAGACCGCTCTTGCGCAAGGGGGAGGCGTAGAAGACGGCTAAAAGGATCAGAGCCAGTCCCTCGCCCAGGGTGAACCACCAGGCGGACAGTCCAAGGGAAAATGCCATCTGTGCCGTTCCAATGGTGGCTGCTCCGCCGACACAGGCTCCCGAGATGCCGCCGGCAATCAGCATGGCTCCCGAGGATCGCCCGTAAAGGCTGAATCCCTCGGCCGATCTTACCGAACGCGTCGAATAAAGGGTGATCGAGAGAATGACGAGGAGAGTCGCCGCCATGCTGAACAGATGACCGGAAGTCAGAGATATCATCGCTGCCACAGGCTCCTTCTACCGGCCCGACTTGTTTGGCGAGGGGAAACGGGTGATTGGGTTTACGCGATCGCGCCGGTGCCGGCTGAGGCACGCCTATAGCCGTACGCCGAGATAAGTCCGGTCGTCGGCGAACACGCGCGACGTCGAGCCCTTCGGTGAGAGATGCGTGCGCACTTTTTCCGCGTCGGTCCGCTCCACCTCGCGAAACGCCGCCTCCCAGGAGGCCACGCCAAACGCCTTGCCAGGCTGGAAATACCCGTCGGTGAACAGCTCCACCGTGGCCACTTCCGCGCGCGGGCGCTCCAGCACGCGGATGAGTTGCGGCGGCACCGGGAATCCGTCGAGGCAGGAATATCCCAGCACCGAATGCGGATTGTTCTCGTGTATCCCTTGTCCGTGCGCGATGCCGCTGGCGAGCAGCGCGCTCACCAGATCGGGCGGCAGATGCGGCATCGTGCGCATGCTTTCGGCCAGTGTCGAGGCATGCAACGCGGCGAGATCGGCTTGCGTGAGCGGCGCCGGCAGCCCGGCCGCATCCTGCGC
>PLTJ01000150.1:2010-7585 GCA_003164455.1 Acetobacteraceae bacterium | reverse complement strand
GCGGCAGCCGATGCGCCCGTAGCGGGAATCCTCGGCGGCGAGGCGGACCTGGTCCTCCAGGCCCAGCGAGGCGAACAGGACGCGCCGGACGATATGGGGCTGGTAGGTGGGGTTGGGGGTCATCTCCAGCCCCTCGTCGCGCAGGATGGCGACGATCCGCTCGGCGATCGCGGGCGATGCGGTCAGGCCCGGTGACTGGATGCCGGCGCAGTTGATGAATCCCTTTTGCGCCGACGGTCCGATGATGAAGTCCTCATCGTCGGTGACCGCGCGCAACCCGGCGAATTCGGCGATGCAGTCGCGTTCGCTGATGCCGGGGACGAAACGACGCACGGCGGCGAAGATTTCGTCGCTGCCGGCGGCCGAGGTGGTGCGCTCGTCCTTGTCCTCGATGAAGGCGGCGGTCGGGCCGACCATCAGGGTGCCGTCGTAGGTGGGGATGACCAGGATGCCCTTGGACTGCGGTGTCGGGCAGGGAAAGATGATGTGCCTGACCATCCCCTTCAGCCGCTTGTCGAGCAGGTATTCCTCGCCTCTGCGGGGGCGGATGCGAAAGCCGCCGGCGCCGGCCATGCGGGCGACCTCGTCGGCGAACACGCCCGCCGCATTGACCACGAAACGGGCGTGCACCGGGCGTTGCCGGGTTGACAGGGTGAACACGCCGTCGCCATCGCAGGCGATCGCCGCGACCGGGCTGTCCACCAGGATTTCAACGCCGTTGGCGCGCGCGTTGTCGATCAGCGAGAAGCAGACTTCGTAGGGGTTGACCACGCCGGCGGTGGGCGCATGCAAGCCGGCGACGACAGTGGCGGACAACGCGGGCTCCTCGCGGCGGACCCGCTCGCCGTCCCAGATCTCCAGCCCGGTCACACCGCGCCCGGCCCCTTGGCGGCGGTAGTGTTCCAGCGTCGCCATCTGGTCGGGGGCCATGGCGAGCATCAACTCGCCGTTGCGCGCGAAACCGAAATCAAGCTCGTCGTGCAGGGCGTCCCACATCTGGTTGCCCGCCCATTCCAGCTCGCCCTTCAGGGTGCCGGGGGACGCATGGTGGCCGGCATGGATGATGCCGCTGTTGGACTTGCTGGTGCCGAAACCGATTTCGCATTCCTTTTCGACCAGGATGATGCGGAGATGAAAGCGCGACAGGGCACGCGCGATGGCGCACCCGATCACCCCTCCACCGACAATGGCGACGTCATATAGCATGCGGTCGAAATGCCTTTCGTTAGCCGGTATTTCCCGAATGAACGGTCAATCCGGTCATCGCGAAGAAAATTAGCCTCCGCTCCGTGCGTTCCGCAACGGCAGTGTTGCCGGGAAGGACACGTTGAGGCGGATAACTCGCGGTCCGGACGCGGACTTTCTTCTGTATTTTGACCATGTCAACGCCGGCTGGCCCCAGTCGGATCGCCTCGTGGTGCCGCCCGATATCACGCTGATGCCGCTGGCGGGTAAATGCCCCCGGGCTGAACCCGGTCGATCCCTGCCGTGACGCCTGGAACAAGCGCGTCGATCAGCCCTGGCGCATCATGTCCATCGGACCACGCACTGGGCTCATGGGTCCTGATCAGTGGGCGTTGGCATAAATCGAACAGCGCCTCTAAGGAAATAACCGTTTCGTTGTTGCCGGCGCTATTGTTTCGGAGCGGTCACGGTTGACGCGCACGCACGCGAATCGTAGTGATACCAGTTGCTCTTGAAATTTTCTGGTCCCGGTCCAGCCGGAGGAGAATCCAATGGGCTCGATCCGCCAGATAGTCACGGGCCTGCGGACAGCGATTGTCGGGGGCTTATCGCATCTCAACATCGACAGATTTCCGACGTTGCGCGAATTCTTCATGACATCGGGGTTCACGGCCCGGTTTGACCAGACGCGCGGTGACCTCGGATCGGACCATATGCCCATCAACCGGCGCGGCGGGTGTTGGTCAGGTCACAGCACCGACCTCCCCATTCCGCCGGCGATGCCGCGACACCTCCCGCAAGCATATGAATACGCACTGATTTCAACGTATCTGCCGATGCACGCCGCACTGGCGTTGGCAATGGTGCTCGTCGGCTTCCCGACTATCGGCCGGGCACAGCCCGCGGCCAACCGCGACCTGATGGCCTGCACGCGCATCATCGTCGCCGCCGAGCGGCTGGCCTGTTTCGACCGGGCCATGGTTGCGCGCACCGCCGACGCGGCCTTCCCGCCACCCGTCCCCGCCGCCACGCCGCGTCGCGACGTGCCGCCGGCGGCCATCGCCGCGGCTGCGCCGGCCGCGATCCCTTCCATCGCTGCCGTCCATCCGCCCGTGCAGTTGCGCGTCGCCGCCGGAGGCGGCTTCGGGGTGGGTGACTATTACGGCTACTTCAGCCATCTCGGCCGTGGTGGGAACCTGTCGGCCGCCTCCGTGGTCGGCAGTTCCGGCCCGCTCGTGTCGGCGCAACTCTGGATCGACAACTGGATCGACCCGGACTGGACGATCGGCCTCGAATTCCTGACGATGAACAACACCGGCGACATGCGCATTACGCTGCCGCGCGGCGTGTCCATCCTGACCGACCCGATCCAGGGCACTGTCCGCGCCAGCGTCGTCACCACCATGGGCGCGGTCAACCTTGCCTGGCGCCCGGTGACGAACTTGCCGCTGCGCCCCTGGATCGGCGCCGGCCTGGTGGGCGGCTACGGCCGCGCCGCCGCCTCGTACTCCCTCCAGAGCGCGTTCCTGGGATCGTCGACCCAGACGGCCCAGGCCAAGTCGGCCTTCCCCGCCCTCCAGGCCCTCCTCGGCCTGGATGTCAAGTTTAGCCACTCGGTCTACCTGTCGCTGCTGCCGCGCATCATCATCGCGAGCGGCCAACCGTTCGGCCTGCCACAGCGCTACATGGACTTTGCCTTCACCAGCCTGCTTGGCGTGCAGTTCTGACCCGGGCTGCGCATGGCGGCCGGCGTGCGGAGGCGGTCGGCAGCTCACGACGCCCTTCATTCCTGGATCATTCTATATTGTGTGTCGAAAATGTCATTTTAGACAAAATATAAAATAACAATAACTGAATCTAATACCACCATTCATCAAAATTACTATTAACTAATATCGAACCGAATTGCTGATATTCAAGAGCCGTCCTCTGTTTTGACGTTATGTAACACAAATGTGCAATTAATTATTGAAAGAGACATATCACGAAATGGCCGATTGACACGACGTTAACGCTGCGATAACTGTTACAATCAACTTTGGGAACGTTCCAACCTCGCTGCAGCTGGGGAGATGTCGATGAGCACGTTGCTTCAGATCGCAACCGACGCGCAGGACATGCAGACCGCGATCACCGCCGCCTTTTCCTCATCCAATCTCAGCACCTACAGCGTCCTGAGCGCGCTGTTCGGGACACCCAGTTCCGACTCCCAGCTCACCCAGTTGAGCAACTATTGGGATATGTTCGACGCGTCTTCCGAATACAAGCAGCTTTCGACTACCCAGATAGCGATCTCGACTGCGGGATCGAGCTATACGCTCCTCGTCGACGGCTCCGGGATGTCGATCCCACTGGCGACGCTGCTGTCGGCGCCGGCCCTTTCGTCGGTGACGCTCGCCGGCACGGTCGCCTCGATGACGCTCTATGCCGGGGGCACCTTCAAGAACGGCGCCGTGACGGGCGGCTCCGTGGTCGCCACCGCCAGCTTCAGCGCTTCGGCCTGGGCGCTCACGGTCGGATCCGCGGCGCTGACGATCACTGGAACCAACCTGCCGACCTCGGCCGCAGCCATCCAGTCGCTGCTGGAGGGCACCTATACCGGGCCGGACTACAGCATCCCCTCGGTGACGCTGACCCAGAACGGGACCACCATCGGAACGGCGACGTTCACTGCGACCGCATGGACGATCACCTCCGGCAACGGCACGATCACGCTCACCGGCACCGACCTGCCGACCTCGGCGCTCACCCTGGAGAAAATCCTCGACGGCACGTATGCGGGTTCGCCCATCAGCGTGTCCTCCCTCACGGCGACTGAAGGCGGCGCGCCGATCGGCACGATCGCGCTCACCGGCACGTCGCTGACGCTCACCGCCGGCGGCTACGAGGTGGTGTTGACCGGCAGTGTAGACACCTCGCTGACGGCGGCGGAGATCGACGCGCTGGTCAATGGCACCGGCGAACTGAGTCCCATTGGCACTTTCACCGGTGCTGAGCTTATCCAGACCTCCAACGGCCAGGTGCTGCTCAGCAAGACACTATCCGCGGCCACCGGTCTGCCGGCTTTCGATCCGCCGAACGTCGCCAGCTGGATCGAAGCGGTCTTCGATCCCACGACCTTCACCACCTTGGTCAGTTTCAACGGTGCCGATGGGGAATATTCGAACGGCGGGGTGAGCGTCGATGCCGCCGGCGACCTCTTCAGCACGACAGCGGGTGGTGGGGCGCACGGCGATGGCACGGTGTTCGAGATCGCCAAGTCCGGCAGCGGTTACGCCAGCACGCCGACCATCCTGGCCAGCTTCAACGGAACGAACGGGGCAGCCCCGGAGGCCGGTCTGATCGCTGACGTCGCCGGCGATCTCTTCGGCACGACAGGATGGGGTGGGACGAACGACGATGGCACGGTATTCGAGATCGGCAAGACCGCCAGCGGCTACGCCAGCACGCCAACCGTGCTCATCAGCTTCAACGGTGCCGATGGGGATGGCCCGTCTGCCGGCCTGATCGCTGACGCCGCCGGGGATCTCTTCGGCACGACAGAGGACGGCGGGGCACACGGCGATGGCACAGTGTTCGAGGTCGCCAAAACCGCCGGCGGCTACGCCAGCACGCCGACGACGCTGGTCAGCTTCAACTTCACCGACGGATGGATTCCGCAAGCTGGTCTGATTGCCGACACCGCCGGGGATCTCTTCGGCACAACAGCGGGCGGTGGAGCATACAGCGATGGCGTGGTGTTCGAAATCGCCAAGACCGCCGGCGGCTACGCCAGCACGCCGACCATTTTGGCCACTTTCAACGGAACGAACGGGGCATCTCCGTATGCTGGCCTGGTCGCCGACGCCGCCGGGGATCTCTTCGGCGAGACTGAAAATGGCGGGGCTTACGGCGATGGCACGGTGTTCGAGATACCCAAGACCGCCAGCGGTTTTGGGGCGCTGACCACCCTGTTCAGCTTCGACAACGCCGACGGGGCAAATCCGACTTTCGGCTTGATCGTCGACGCGGCCGGGGATCTCTTCGGCACCACCTCCGGGGGAAACGACGACGGCACGGTCTTCGCCCTGCTGAATAACGGCAGCGGCGCCTACACGCTCGACACACTGGTCACTTTTACCGGCAGCAATGGGGCTTACCCGGCGGCCGGGCTGAGCGTCGATGCCGCCGGCGACCTCTTCGGCACGACCAGCCAAGGTGGGGCGGAGGGCAATGGCACGGTGTTCGAACTGACCAACACCGGGTATATGCTTTCGGCTTCTCCCCCGCCGGTCGTCACCCTCGCCTCCTCGCCCACCGCAACCAACGGCGGGCACGCCACCTTGGGCACCGCCGCGCCCGGCACGGGCACCGATGCGCTGTCGGTTACGCTGACCTCGGATGCCGACTT
>PLTJ01000150.1:0-1974 GCA_003164455.1 Acetobacteraceae bacterium | reverse complement strand
CGACCACCGAAACGCAGAACGTGACCCTGGCCGCCAGCTCGGTGTGGACGTCGAATGGCGGCACCATCAATCTGGCCAGCCCCACCGATTGGACGCTGACCGCTGGCCCCGGCAACAGCAAGGACATTCCCCAGACCGGAGATACCGCGATCAACGCCGGCCTCCTGGTGGGTTACGGCCTGATCGCGGCCGCCCTGGTCAACAACGGCATAGTCGAGGCGTCCAACAACAGCGTTCCGGGTTCTTCCACCGGCGGCAGCCTGGAAATCCAAGGAGCGGTCAGCGGCAGCGGGACCCTGACCATCGCGCCCGGTGCCACCTTGCAGATCGACGGCGCGCTGGGTGCCGGGCAGACGATCGCTTTCAGTGCCGGCGCGCCCGAGACGCTGATCCTCGGCTCGCCGACGGCAACGATTCCCAACGAGATCACTGGCTTTGCCGACGGTGACGAGATCGAGTTCTCCAACGGCATCACGATTACTGCCGAGCCGGTACTGAACGCGGGTACTCTGGCGATCCCCTACCAGAACAGCGTCGGGACTGTCGGCACCTATGACCTGACCGATGTCTCGCTCGCGGCGGGCGCTCCTTCCGGTCTGTCATATGGCTTCGATTTCACGACCAACGACGCCAACGTACATTTGGCACAGTTCTTCGTCTGGGAAGGTGCGAGCGGCGCCAGTTTCGGCACTGCCACGAATTGGAACCTTGGCACTCTGGTGCCCGGCGCGGGGGACCTCACCTATTTCTATATCGGCGGGGGCGGCACGATCAGTGGTAGTGGAACGGCCGGAGTGCTTTGGTTCTACAACAGCGGCACATGGTCGCTCGCATCCGGCACCAGCCTCTCGTTTGGCCTTGACCTGAATATCGGCGCCAGCGGCGGCGGCACTTATGGCAGCGGCGCGCTGACCATCGGTAGCGGCAGCACGATTACCGGCGACGGATACATCAATGTCGGCGATAGCCCCGGCAACATCGCCACCCTGACCATCAGCGGCGGCGGCGTGCTGAACGCAACCGCCCCCGGAAACGTCAACGCATACGAGATGACGGTCGGCTCGAGCGCCGCCTCCGGCACGTTGGCGGCCGCGTCCGGCACCGTCGTCGTCACCGGCGCCGGATCGCTGCTCGACCTTGGGCTCAACGGACTTTCGCTCGGCAATGCCGGCGGCACCGGCACCATGACCGTGTCGCAAGGCGGCACGGTCATCGCCGGAACGGTCAATTCCAACATCAACAACCCGATCTCCATCGGGCGGATTGGCAACGGCACGCTGACCGTCACCGATCCGGGTTCTCAGGTCACCGCCATCGGCCAATCCTATATCGCCCACTCGGGCACCAGCACATTGACGGTTGAGAATTTCGGCACGTTCCTGTCGACGCCCGACCAACTGGGTATTAGCGGCTTGGTCGTTGGCGCTGGCAATTCAATCGGCCTGGGCGGCACGGCGGCCGCGATCGTCACCACGGGCGGCGTGCTCGACATCCAGCAGGGATCTATGATCGTTGGCTACCGCGGAACCGCGGGCCAACTGACCGTGAGCAGCGGCGGCATTGTCGAGGTCGGCACCACGTTGACCGTCGGCACCGGCGGCACGATCTCGACCGGCGTCATCGAGCCCGGCAACGGCACGCTCTCGATCGGCGCCGGCGGCACGGTCGAGCTGACCGGGCCGGCGCAAACCTCCTCGTACGGCGTCTACCTGGGCAACTCCAGCAGCGGAACGGCATCCGCCGAGAACGTGGTTGCCACCGTCAGCGGTGCCGGCGCATTGCTCAACACCAACGGCAACGGGCTCGCGGTCGGCCAGTACGGCACCGCCACGCTGACCGTCTCCCAGGGCGGCAGCATTGTCTCTGGCTCGGCGAATTCGAGCCTGCTTGCCGCGTTGGGCATCGCCCGCCAGGGCAGCGGCACCGTGACCGTTACCGGCGCCGGATCGCAACTCACCGCCGACGGCGGCTCCT
>PLTJ01000037.1:469-4195 GCA_003164455.1 Acetobacteraceae bacterium | reverse complement strand
GCCCGGCCCAGGTACATGACCGCGACGTCGTGCGCCATTTCGGCGATCACCCCCATGTCGTGGGTGATCAGGATGATGGCCAGCCCGCGCTTGGCCTGCAGGTCGCGCAGCAGATCGAGAATCTGCGCCTGGGTGGTGACGTCCAGCGCGGTGGTCGGCTCGTCGGCGAACAGGATGCGCGGGTCGCAGGACAGCGCCATGGCGATCATCACCCGCTGGCGCAGCCCACCGGAAAGCTCGAACGGATACTCGTCCACCCGCCGCGACGGCTGTGGCACGCCGACCATGTCGAGCAGCTCGATCGCCCGTGCCCGCGCCGCCCGCTTATCCAGACCCATGTGCAGCCGCACCGACTCCATGATCTGGTTGCCGATGGTGTAGTACTGGCTGAACGAGGCCATCGGCTCCTGGAAGATCAGCGCGATCTCGGGGCCGCGGATGGCGCGATAGGCGGCGCTGTCGGGCGCCAGCGTGGCCAGGTCGACCTGCTTGCCGGCTTGCGTGCGCAGCAGCATCTGCCCGCCGACCACTTTGCCCGGCGCCTCCACGATGCCCAGCACGCTGCGCGCGGTGACGCTCTTGCCGCAGCCGCTCTCGCCGACCAGGCCGAGCGTGCGGCCCTCGAAGACGTCGAAGTCGATGCCATCGACGGCGCGGATGGTGCCTTCCGGCGTGGTGAAGTGCGTTCGCAGGTCGCGCACCGACAACAGCGGCTCAGCCATAGGGATCGGCCGCATCGCGCAATCCGTCGCCGAGGAAGTTGAAGGCGAGAATGACGAAGATCACCGGCACCGCCGCCGACAGCAACCACGGCGCCAGCGCCAGGGTCTGGATGTTCTGCGCGTCTTGCAACAGCACGCCCCAGGAAATCGCCGGCGGGCGCAGGCCGAGGCCGAGGAAGCTCAGCGACGTCTCGCTGATGATCATCGCCGGCAGCGCCAGGCTGACCGCGGCGATGATGTGGCTGGCGAAGGAGGGCAGCATGTGGCGGAAGATGATCCGCACCTGCGAGGCTCCGGCCAGTTCGGCGGCGAGGACAAAATCCTCCTCCTTCAGCGACAGGAATTTCCCGCGCACCACCCGGGCCAGGTCGGTCCAGGCGAGCAGCGAAATGATGATGGTGATGGCGAAGTAGATCTGCGTCACGCTCCACGAACTCGGCAGCGCCGCCGCCAGCCCCAGCCACAGCGGGATGGTCGGCAGCGAGCGGACCACCTCGATCAGCCGTTGCACGATAAGGTCCACCCAGCCGCCATAGATGGCCGAGATGCCGCCCAGCACGATACCCAGGAACAGGCTGATCGATACCCCGGTCAGGCCGATGAACAGCGACACCCGGGTCGCCACCATCAGCCGCGACCACAGATCGCGGCCAAGCTGGTCGGTGCCGAGCAGGTAGATGCCGTCGCCACGCTGCGGATTGCGCAGCCCGACCAGATGCAGGTCCGATTCGAAGCCGAGGACCGACCAGCGATAGTTATGCGCGAGGAATTGCAGGTAGACCTTGCGGGACGTGTCGACCGTGTAGTTCAGCTTGAACGTCTTCAGGTCACGCACGCCCTTCAGCCCGTAGATGTATGGGCGGAAGGCGCCGTTGTCATCGCGCCAGTGGATGCCCTGCGGCGCGATGTAGCTGGTGGCGGCGTTGGTATCGTGCGGGTCCATGGTGGTGAGGAAATCGGCCATGATCGCCATGCCATAGGCCAGCACCAGCACGACCAGGCTGACCATGGCGAGCCGGTGACGGCGGAACCGCCACCAGGTCAGTTGCAGCTGGGTGGCGGTGGCGTAGCGCTCGGCGGCGGAAGCGGTCGAACGGCGGCGAAGGAAGGGGAATCGCATGCGTCAGTCCATTTGCCGGCGCAGGCGTGGGTCGACCCACATCAGCACGAGGTCGGAGATGAAGGTGCCCGCCACGGTCAGCACGCCGAGCAGCAGCACGATCGTGCCGGCCAGGAACATGTCCTGCGAAATCAGCGACTCCACCAGCAGCGGCCCGACCGTGGGCAGTCCCAGCACGATGGAGATGATGACGCTGCCCGACACCAGGTACGGGAACAGGTAGGCGATGTTGCTGGCGAACGGATTGAGCGCCGCGCGCACCGGATATTTCAGGATCACCCGCCGCTCGGTCAGCCCCTTCGCCCGCGCCGTCACGACGTAGGGCCGGCGCAACTCGTCGAGCAGGTTGGCGCGCATGATGCGCACGAGCTGCGCCGTGCCGCCCAGCGCCAGGATCACGGCGGGCAGCGGTATGTGTTTCATCAGGTCCCACACCTTGCCCAGGCTCCACGGCAACAAGGTGTATTCGGCGGAAAACAGGCCGCCGACACTGGCGCCGAACCACCGGAAGGAGAAATACATGATGCCCAGCGCCAGCAGGAAATTCGGCACCGCGATGCCGATGAAGCCCAGCAACGTGAAGGCGTAGTCACCGAACGAGTACTGCCGCACCGCCGAATAGATGCCGATCGGCAACGCCAGTCCCCAGGTGATNNATCAGCGCCGCGAAGGACAGCAGCAGGGTCAGCCAGAGGCGATCGCCGATGACCTCCATGACCGGCCGGCGCCATTCCATCGACTCGCCGAAATCGCCCTGAACGACGCGCACGATCCACTTGCCGTACTGGACGTACATGGGCCGGTCCAGTCCGTACAACTGGCGCATCGCATTGGCCGCCTCGGCGGAAACCTGGCTGCCGGAAGCGGCCATCTGGGCGATGTAGGTATCGACGAAATCGCCCGGCGGCAACTGGATGATCACGAACGACGCCACCGAGATCAGCCAGATCGTGACGATCGCCAGCAGAAACCGCCGCACCAGGAACGTGATCATCGGCGCGCCAGCCCCGGCAAGGATCCAGGGGGCGGCGCCCCCTGGATGTGACGTCGGTCACTCACGCCTTGAAATACCATGTCTCGGGGTGCGACACGCCCGGGGTGCGGCAGTGCTGGGCGATACAGGTGCGGCTGGGAATGTTGCCCAGCTTGCGGCTGACGATGCGGACGCCGAACTGCGCCGGCGACTGGCCGACCGTGCCGATGGTGTATTGCTGCTCGACGATGATCTTCCAGATCTCCTGCGCGGTCTTGTTGCGTTCCGCCTCCTTCTGCCCGGACGCCGAGCGGTACAGCTCGAGCGCGCGTTTCAGTTCCGGATCGGTCGGTGCGGTGCCCTGCGTGCCGTTGGAGGTATACCACTTGGCGATCTCGATGCCGAGATGGGCTTCCGTCGGATCGACCGGAAGAACCTCGCGGGGGAACAGGTACATCAGTTCCGAGCCGCCATTGCTCCAGACGTCCAACTGCTCCTGGTTGGCGGTCAGGCGCTGGAAGGCGAGGCCGCGCTCCATCTGCTTGACGTCACCGTAGATGCCGATCTTGCGCCACTGTTGGGTCACCATCTCCATCTGCTTCGGATAGTCCATCATCGCCGCCACCGCCTCGACCTGGATCACCAGGCGTTGGCCGTTGTCGGTGCGCAGCCGGTANNTAGGTGGACCAGCGGTTGCGCCACTCCGGCCCGGGGTTCTGCGGCATCGACTCGGCCGGCACCACCGAGCCGGGCGTGCCGAGGCCGAGCCAGAAGGTCTGGTTGAGCTGGTCGCGGTCGATGCCGAGCGAGAGGGCGCGGCGGAAGTCGGCGGTTTTCAGCCACTTCGCCACCTCGGGGTCGGCCACGTAGCTGAGGTTGAAATGGATCGCCGTGTCGGCGCCGTGGAAGGC
>PLTJ01000037.1:0-385 GCA_003164455.1 Acetobacteraceae bacterium | reverse complement strand
TCCAGGTCGGCGTGTTGATCGGCTTCACCGTGTGCCAGGGGCCGAGCGTGGGCACGTCGGGGTTGAGCTCCCAGTCCTTCTTGAAGGCCAGCAGGCGTCCCCAGTTGTCGAAGCCCTGGTCGCGGGCCAGCTTGTTCACCGCCGCTTCGGAGGAATATTTCGGCAGGAACTGCTTGAGGTAATGGGCCGGGCTGTAGGCGCCAAAATAGTTGCCGACGGATTGCTGGACCGACTGGCCGCCGCCGATCTGGGTGTCGCCGGCGAGCATGTCGATGAACAGGTAGTAGGGCACGTCGAACTGGAACTGGACGGTGGTCTCGTCGATCTTGACCAGCCGGCCGGGCTTGCCGAGGGGCGACATGTCGGCGATCGGCGTCGGCACGAT
>PLTJ01000339.1 GCA_003164455.1 Acetobacteraceae bacterium | reverse complement strand
TGCGCAAGACCAAGGCACGCAAGGGGCTGAATCCCCGCACCGGCGAGCCGATCAAGGTAAAGGCCGGCAAAACCGTTCGCTTCAAGGCGTCGCCGACCCTGAAAAAGGGAGTCTGAAAAAGGCCAGGGTGCTGCCCGGTACGCTCGCCGGGCAGCACCCACCGGCTTTTGTTCAGACGTCCACATCCTCTACCGTTCGTGCGTGTTCCTGGATAAACGCGAAGCGCAATTCCGGTCGGCGGCCCATCAGGCTCTCGACCAGGTCATTGGTTTTCGCCCGGTCCTCGGATGGCGCCACCACTTTCAGCAACGTCCGCCGGGCCGGGTCCATCGTGGTTTCCTTGAGCGCGGCGGGCGGCATTTCGCCAAGTCCCTTGAACCGGCTGACCTCCACCTTGGCGCTGGCCTTGAACTGCTTGAGCTTGCGGTCACGGTCGGCGTCGTCCATGGCATAGACCGACTTCGCGCCCTGGGTCAGGCGGTAGAGCGGCGGCTGTGCCAGATAAACATGGCCGTGGCGCACCAACTCCGGCAACTCGCGATAGAAGAAGGTCATCAGCAGTGAGGCGATGTGGGCGCCGTCCACGTCGGCGTCGGTCATGATGACGATCCGGCCGTAGCGCAACCGGCTGCGATCGAAGCGCTCGCCCACACCGCAGCCCAGCGCCTCGATGAGGTCTTTCAGTTCCTGATTGTGCCGCAGTTTGTCGGCTGAGGCACTGGCGACATTGAGGATCTTGCCGCGCAGCGGCAGCACGGCCTGGGTGGCGCGGTCCCGCGCCTGCTTGGCCGAACCGCCGGCGCTGTCGCCCTCGACCAGAAACAGCTCGGTCCGCGCCGCGTCCTCGGCCGTGCAGTCCGCCAGCTTGCCGGGCAGGCGCAGCCTGCGGGTGGCCGACTTGCGCGGCGTGTCCTTCGCCTCGCGGCGGCGCAGGCGCTCCTCGGCGCGTTCGATCACATAAGTAAGAAGATTATCGGCGGTGGTCGGGTCGCCGGCGAGGAAATGGTCGAAGCGATCACGCAACGCCGTCTCGACCAGGCGGGCGGCTTCCGGACTGGTGAGCTTCTCCTTGGTCTGGCCCTGGAATTGCGGGTCGCGAATGAAGGTCGACAGCTTGGCGGCCATGCTGCCGGTGAGGTCTTCGGCGGTCACCGCGGCGGCGCGGCGGTTGCTGCGGTGCTCGCCCCAGGCGCGCAGACCCTTCAGCAGCGCGGTGCGGAAGCCAGTCTCGTGAGTGCCGCCCTGCTCGGTGGGCACGGTGTTGCAGTAGGACTGCAGGAAGCCCTCGCCGCTCTCCAGCCAGGCGACGGCCCATTCCATCCGGCCGGCCTTTTGCCCGTCGGCGGCGGCGGGCAGGTCCGCCTCTCCGGCCCATAGCGGCGCGACGCAGCCCGTCCCGGCGATATCCTCCTCCAGGCTGTCGCGCAGCCCNNCCGCGGAACAGGTAGGCCTTGGAGCGGCAGAGACGATAAAGGCGTGCCGGTGCGAACTGGAGCGCGGCAAAGATCTGCGGGTCGGGATGGAAGCGGATCGTGGTGCCGCGCCGGTTGTTGATCGATCCGGCATTGATCAGCTTGGTCTTCGGCTTGCCGCGGGCATAGTCCTGCTTCCACAGCGTCCGGTCGCGGGCCACCTCGACCTGTAGAACGTCCGACAGCGCATTGACCACGGAAGCGCCCACGCCGTGCAGGCCGCCGGAAGTGGAGTAGGCCTTGCCGGAGAATTTACCGCCGGAATGCAGGGTGGTGAGAATGACCTCCAGGGCGGAGAGGTGCTTGAACTTCGGGTGCGGATCGACCGGGATGCCGCGGCCGTTGTCGCGCACGGTCAGGAAGTTGCCCGGCTCGAGGCGCATTTCGATGTGATCGGCATGACCGGCGACCGCTTCGTCCATGGCGTTGTCGAGGGTCTCGGCGGCGAGGTGGTGCAGCGCGGCCTCGTCGGTGCCGCCGACGTACATGCCGGGATGGCGCCGGACGGGCTCCAGCCCCTCCAGCACCTCGATGTCCTTGGCGGAATATGTCTCTGCTTCGCGGATGCCCTTTTTCGAGGGCGCGCCGAACAGGTCGTCGTTCATGCTGTGTTCCCGTGCCGGGGTCGCACTCTACCGAGGGCGACCGAATCCCCGCAAGCACGGGCAGCGAGGCATCAGCCCTGTCGTGCGTGGGCCGCCTCAGCCGGTGATCTGCAAGGCGCGGGCGGGGGGTAGACGGTGCGGCGCCACGGCGATGAAGCGCGAGGGCGCCGGTGGTGGGTCCCGATGAAAGGCCAACGCGCGTGCCAGCACGCCGCGGTCGGCATCCGAGGTGCGCGCGGATTCGCGCAGATGACCGGTCCAGCTTTCCACCGACCACACTTCCAGCCAGCAGTCGGCATGGGCGATATCTTCATACAGTTGCCAGACCAGCGCCCCGGTACGGCTGCGCACGGCACGCACTTCCGCCATGACGGAGAGAAATTCCTCCTGCTGGGCGGGGTCGATGCGGTAATGCTGGGTTTCCAGCACGCGGCCGCGTCCTGCGTCGAGCAGGGGGCGGAGTTCGGGGGCGACGGCTTCGGGGGCCGGCATGCCGGGCTGGGCGGCGGTGGCTGCCGGCTCGGCCTGATCGATGTCGAAGCCGCGGACCAGCAGGCCGAGTACCAATGCACTGCCGCTGGCCGCCAGCAGTGTGGCGGGCAGGCCGATGCGGGTGCCAAGCCAACCCCAGACGAAGGTGCCGACGACAAGGCCGCCGTTGGATGCGAGCTGGTAGATGGCCAATGCCCGCGAGCGCACCCAGGGGGGAGCCGCGAGCTGGGCCGCGCCTTGCGCCACCGACGAGGCCGAGACCCAGCCGACGCCGAACGCCAGCATGGCAACCGCCGCCACGAGCCAGTGGTGCGACAGTGCCAGCAGCCCCATGCCCGCCGCCGAGCACAGCGTCGCCACCAGTACCGTGTTGCCGCGGTTGAGGCGACGACGGATTTGCGGCAGCAACAGCCCGGCGGCGACTCCGCCTGTACCCATCAGCCCGAGCAACAGGCCGTAGAAGCCGGCATCCAGGTGCAGATGCTCGCGCACCACCAGCGGCAGCATGGCCCATGGCGCCGCGGCCGGGGCGAAGTAGGCGGCCGAGCGTACCATGGAGGCGCGCATCGCCGGGGTATGGCGTACGAAGCGCATGCCGGCGCGTACTGCGCTGACGAAGTGTTCGCGCGGCAACGTGCTGCGCCGGATGCGGCGGTGCCATGACAGCAGGGCGGCAATGACGGCCAGGTAGGACACGGCGTTGAGCGCGAAGGTGAGCGCCGGGCCGCCGAACAGCAGAAATACGCCGGCCAGCGCCGGGCCGACGGCGCGGGCGAGGTTGAAACCCACGCTGTTCAGGGTGACCGCCTGCACCAGGTCTTGCCGCGGCACCGCCTCGATCATCACCGAACCCCACGCCGGGCTGTTGCTGGCGGAGCCGACGCCGATGGCAAAGGTCAGCGCCAGCAACACCGCCGGGTCGGTCAAACCGGCATAGGTCAGCAGCGCGAGCGCGGCGGCGGCGAGCAGCATCCAGCCCTGGGTGGCCAGGATGAACAGGCGCCGGTCCAGGATATCGGCCAGCGCGCCGGCGGGCAGCGCGAGCAGGAAGATCGGCATGATGGTCGCCGCCTGCACCAGCGAGACGGACAGCGCGTTGGGCGACAGCGTGGTCATCAGCCAGCCCGCGCCGGTGTTCTGCATCCACACGCCGAGCGAGACCACCACGTTCGCGGTCCAGAGCAGCCGGAACAGGGGATGGCGCAGGGGTGCGATGGCGGCAGGCAAACGCATCTGGCAACATTGCCCGTCAATGGGGGCGGAAGGAAAGCGTCGTTGCGGCGGTTCGGCGGCGGGTGCGGCCAGCCGGCATCAGCGGGGCTGAAGATGCTCCATTCCGGGCGCGGGAGCGAGCCTTCGTGCCCTCTCATTGCGTGGCCCTTGATCGCGGCCGCGCGGCCCACTATGGCGGTTGGGCCGGATCAAAAGGACGAAGCGCCATGGGCTTGAAGGGGAGGGTTGCGCTGGTCACGGGATCGACCAGCGGCATCGGCCTGGCAATCGCGCGGGCCCTGGCCGCCGAGGGCGCGGACATCCTGATGAACGGCTTCGGCGAAGCGGGTGAGATCGCTTTGCTGCGCGAGGCGATTGCCGCGTCCTTCGGGGTGCGGGTGGCCTATTCAGGGGCGGATATCACCCGGCCCGACGAGATCATCGCCATGGTGCGCCAGGCCGCCGACGACCTCGGCGGACCGGATATTCTTGTCAACAACGCCGGAGTCCAGTTCGTCGCCAGCATTGCCGAATTCCCCGCCGGGCAATGGGACCGGATCATCGCCACCAACCTCTCGGGGGCTTTCCATGCCATGAAGGCGGCGATTCCGGGCATGCAGACCAGGGGTTGGGGACGCATCATCAATATTGTTTCGACTCACGGTTTGGTTGCGAGCGCGGAGAAGGCAGCCTATGTCGCGGCCAAGCACGGCCTCATGGGGTTGACCAAGGTGGCGGCGATCGAACTCGCCAACAGCGGAGTGACCTGCAACGCCATCTGCCCGGGCTGGGTGCTGACTCCCTTGGTGCAAAAGCAGCTCGACGACCGGGCAGCACAGGAGGGGCGTCCATTGGAGGAGATCACGCACGCCATGCTGAGCGAAAAGCAGCCCATGGAGCGGTTTTCGACGCCGGAATCGATCGGTGCGGTGGCTGTCTTTCTGTGCTCGGAGGCGGCGGCGACAATCACCGGCGCCCCGATCTCGGTGGACGGCGGCTGGGTTGCCCAGTAGCGCGGAGGCGACATGACTATCCTGCTCACCGGCGTCGCGGGATTCATCGGGCACCACGTGGCGCGGGCGCTGCTGGACCGCGGCGAGCGGGTGGTCGGTGTCGACAACCTGAATGACTACTACGATGTTCGCCTGAAGCGGGCGCGGCTCAACCGCCTGACGGGCCGGCCGGGCTTTCGCTTTCATCTGCTCGACATTGCCGACCGCACCGCGATGGAGGGACTGGCGGCGGCGGAGCCGGGGATCACTGGCATCGTCCACCTCGCCGCCCAGGCCGGGGTGCGGTACTCCATGGTGGCACCGTTCGCCTATGCCGCCTCAAACCTGATCGGGCACCTGACGGTGCTGGAGGCCGCGCGGCACCTGCCCGCACTGCGCCACCTGGTTTATGCCAGCTCGTCTTCGGTCTATGGGAACAACCGGACCCTGCCCTTCGCCGAGTCCGACCGGGTGGACACACCGCTGTCACTCTATGCCGCCACCAAGCGGGCGGATGAACTGATGAGCCACGCCTATGGCCACCTGTATGGGCTGGCGCAGACCGGGTTGCGATTCTTCACGGTCTACGGCCCCTGGGGCCGGCCGGACATGGCGTATTTCAGTTTCGCCGAGGCGATCATGCGGGGTGAACCGATCACGGTCTATGACGAGGGCCGGCTGAAGCGCGACTTCACCTATGTCGACGACGTGGTGGGCGGCGTATTGGGCTGCCTGGACCGGCCGCCTTCGGCGGGGAACGGGGCGCCGCCGGTGCGGCTGCTGAACATCGGCAACCACCGGGCGGAGACGGTATCGACACTGATCGCGCTGCTGGAGCAGGCGCTGGGGCGGAAAGCGGTGCTGCAATACGCCCCGCGCCCGGTGGCGGACGTGGAGGAGACGTGTGCCGCGGTGGCGGCGATCGGGGCGCTGACCGGATTCGCGCCGCGGACGCCTCTGTCGGTGGGAATATCGCGGTTCGCGCCGTGGTTCCTGGCCTGGCGGGCGGGGCTGGGGCCGGCGATGTGATAAGACGGCAAAGAAGGGGGTTGACCGGGCCCGGCGACTCCCCTAGATAGCGCCCTCACCGCGGCGAACTGATGGCTTGCTTTGGAGACGCGGTTCCGGTAAAACTCTCGGCCTCCGCTGAGAGGCGCGAGTCGGACGAACCGGCGGGCATCCGCGGCGCGGGAGCCTGGGCGGTTTGGTTTTGTTCTTTTACAAGTAAATCTGGG
>PLTJ01000452.1 GCA_003164455.1 Acetobacteraceae bacterium | reverse complement strand
GCCAGCACCAGCACGATGGCGGCCTGGCCGCACAGGAAGGCAATCGCGCCGGCCCGCGCCCCCCGCGCGGAGGCGTCGCTCTGCGCGTCCAGCAGCGCGCCCTCGCGCGCCTGCACCAGCGCCAGCATGCGCCCCTCGGCGCCGAAGGCACGGACCTCGCGCAGCCCCGAAATGGCGTCCAGCGCCGCCACCCGCAGCGCCGCGGTGGCCACGGTCAGGCGCTGCCCTGCCCCGGCGGCCTTGCGCGCGGCCAACACCGGCAGGGCGAAGGCGGCGGCGGCAAACAGCACCGCGACCCCGGCCGCAACCCACGGGTTGAGCCGCACGAAGAAAACCGCCAGCACCACCACCACCAGCACCGCGCCGCACAACGGCAACAGGATGCGGATATACAGCCCGTCCAGCGCCTCGACGTCGTTCACCAGGCGGGCCAGCACGTCGCCGGCGCGGCGGAATCCCAATCCGCCGGCGGCGCTGCCGGCAAGGCCGCGGAAAAACCACACGCGCAGGTCGGCCAGCGCCCGGAACGTGGCGTCGTGCGCGACCAGGCGCTCCAGATAGCGCAGCACCACCCGCAACGGCCCAACCGTGCGCAGCAGCGCCGGCACGCTCAGCGCCATCCCGGTCACCAGACCGGCCACCAGGCCGCCCGACAGCCCGACCAGGGCCATGCCCGCGGCGAGCGAGGCCAGCGTGATCAGCCCGCCCGCGACCAGCCAGAGGACACGGCCACGCCAGAGCGAAAGCACGCGCAACAGCGGCGAGACAAGATCTCTCATACGGCGATCCATTGCCGCCCGCGGGCGGGCGCGTCAACTCGGGCCGGGGCGGCGGCGCAACGGCCGGGTCCCCCGATGGATGCACGGCACGGTTGCGACACCCGGGCTAGGCGCCCACCGCGCTTCCCGATATGATGAAACTATGAGTGCTCGCAATAAGTTTGACAATTTCGGAGACCGGCTGTCCACGGCGGCAAACGCCAGGAAGGCGGTGTTGGAGAAGTTCCGCGCCCAGCCCGGGCCCGACGACCCCGTCGTGCAGGAACGGATGGCCGCCCAGAAGGCGATCGCCGATGCCCGCGCGGCGCGCATCGCCGAGCGCAAGGCCGCCCGCGAGGCGGAGGAAGCACGGCTGGAAGCCGAGCGGCGGGCGCGTCTGGCCGAGGAAAAGGCCAAGGCGCGCGCGCAAGCGGCCCGCGAGGCCGAGGCCGCGGCCGCGGCCCGTGCCGCGCAAGCCGACATGATTGTCCGCGCCGCCGCCGCGCACGAAGAAAAAAAGGCCCGTGCGATCGCCCTCGCGGCCGAGCAGAAGGCCGCCCGCGACGCCCGCTACGCCGCCCGCAAGGCGCGCCGGAGCTAACGCTTCGGCGCAGTCAGCCCGGCGAACACCTGGCGGTCCTTGTTCTCGCGCATCAGCATGGTGAACCCCGGGATGGTGTCGAGGCTGAGGCCGTGCGGCATCCCGGTCTCGGGGTCGGCCTCGAGTTTCCCATAGGGCGCGCCGGCGACTTTTTCCCACTTGCCGGCCGGCTTCTTGACCTCGAGGTTGACCACCGTCGCCAGCAACACCAGCCGGACGATCGCCTCCTTGGGCGAGGACGGCTTGATCAGGCTTGGGCGGCCCGCCATCATCTGCCACCCGTTCGCCAGCGCCCAGCGGGTCAGTTCATCCTTGTCCATGCTGTCCTCCTGGTCCGGCGCTGGCGTGGTTGCAGCCAAGCCGGAACCACGCCCGTCATTTCTTTGCGCGCAATTCCGCCAGCTCGCGGTTCGCTCAAGCTGGCATTGCTCTAGCGTCGGGCCTTGCCCTTCTGGATCTCGCGCTCGACCGCGGTGCGCTCGCTGGAACCCACCCGGCGGATGATCTCCCGCACGATCGCCGGGCTCACGCGATGCCGCTTCGCCAGGTAGGCGACTTCCTCCTCGCTTTTTTCGGCGGCAGTCGGAATGGTCCCGTCGGCCTTCAACTGGATGTGTGTCACGAGCAATGTCCTGTCTTTCGCGCCCCGGCCAAGCGAGGCTGTTCATGATGGCTACAATCGACCGCTCCGGCTCCCGCGCCACGCACCCAGGTCCGCCGCGGATAGAGGCAATCAGGCACCGGAGCCGCCCGGTTCGTCGTACGGAGGCACAAACAGGGCGGGCCGCCATTTCCGGGCAGGCCCGCCTCGGTGTTCACAAAAACGCTGATAGTTATCATAGAGCAAATTGCACTCGCCCGACAGGCTGTCTTCTTGCGTACCTGCCCAGCCCAGCAGCCAGACACCCATGACCCGAGGCGACTCCCTGCGCCGGGTTGACGCCGCAGCCGCCATGGATGCCAGTTTATAGCGGCCGCGGTGCGCGCCAGATTGATCCACATCAACGCCGTTGCCCGCAGAGACCGGTATTTGCCTGCCCACTACCGAACGGGGCCCGCTTTCGGGTGCCGGGTGGAGGGTGGTAAGTACCTGAGAAAATTTTCTCCTCTGACGTCCATCGTACGCGGCATGGCCTGGCAAAGCGCCACAAGGCCACGGCTTGCGTTGGCCGCCTTCGGGCGCGACCCGAAGGCAATGGACGCGCGATTTTCTTGCGTATACTCAGCGTCAAGACCAAAAAGACTGGCAACAAAACGGAGAGAAAACAGTGAAGCCCGCTAACAAGATGGTCCTGGCCGCCGTCGGCCTCGCCGGCGTTCTGGCGTTCGGCGCAGGTCCGGTACAGGCACGTGAGTTCCGCTCGGCCGACGTTCAGCCGCCGGACTACCCCACGGTCAAGGCCGTGCAGTACATGGGCGACGCGCTCAGCAAGGCGACGGCCGGCAAGTATACGATCAAGGTCTTCGCCAACTCCGAGTTGGGCAGCGAGCAGGACACGATCGAGCAGGTCAAGCTCGGCGCCCTCGACTTCCTTCGCGTCAGTTCCGGAACGCTCAACACCTACTGCCCGGAGATGATGGTTCCGGTGATGCCCTACGTGTTCCGTGACAAGGCCCACATGCGCACCGTCCTCGACGGTCCGATCGGCGACGAGATGCTCGCCGATTGCAACGCCCAGGGCATGGTCGGCCTCGCCTTTTACGACTCCGGCTCGCGCTCGTTCTATACCATGAAGCCGGTTCGCAGCCTGGCCGACCTGAAGGGCATGAAGATCCGGGTGCAGCAATCCGACGTCTGGGTCGCCATGATGCGCCTGCTCGGCGCCAACGCGGTGCCGATGCCGACCGGCGAAGTGTTCACCGGCCTCAAGACCGGCCTGGTCGACGGCGCCGAGAACAACTGGCCCAGCCTGGTCTCCTTCCACCACTACGAGGTGGCGAAGTTCTACACGCTGGACGAGCACTCGATGGCGCCGGAAGTGTTCCTGATGTCCAAGCATGTCTACGACAGCCTGTCGCCGGCCGATCAGCAGGCGGTCCGCAAGGCGGCGAAGGATTCCGTGCCCTATATGCGCTCGCTCTGGGACGCCCTGGAAATCTCCTCGCGCGCCATCGTCGAGAAGGCCGGCGTCGAAATCATCCCGATCGACAAGGCTCCGTTCCAGGCCGCGATGAAGCCGCTCTACGACCAGTTCATCACCGATCCGAAACTGAAGGACATCCTGGTTCGCATCCAGGCCACCAAGTAAGCCCGACCGCCTGAATTCCCGACCCTTGCGGGCTGCGCGAGTTCGCCGTCATCATCCGGATGGCGGCGAATTCGCTGCGGTGGCCGTCAGGATGAGGTTTGCCGCCATGGCATTCGGGTGAGCCGGAATGCCATGGCGATACGCTCCGGCTGGCCGGGACCCAAAGGATATGAGGAGACATACGCATGGTTGCGCAAGCAACAGCCTCCCTGCCCGCACGAACCCCGACCACGGCCATCACCACGGGGTTTCTCTCTTACTATTTCGGCTTCCATGCCTGGCTCTCCCGTATCTGTCTGAAACTGGCGGTGCTCGGGCTGAACATCATCCTGGTCGCGGTGCTCACCCAGATTTTCGGGCGTTACGTGCTGAACAACTCGCCGGCCTGGACGGAGATCCTGGCCCTGGTGGTCGTGCTCTACGTCGCCTGTTTCGCCGCCGCGGTCGGGGTTCGCGACGGCCGGCACATCGGCATGGAATCGCTGCTCACCCGCGCCCCGGAAGCGGTGCGTTTCTGGGCGGAGATCACCGTCTTTATCGGCATGATCGCCTTCGGACTGGCGATGGCCTGGGGCGGCACCGTCCTGGGTTATGAAATGCTGAATTACCTGAACCCCGGCCTGCCGATCTCGCGGAGCTGGAGCTACCTGCCTCTGATGCTGGGCGGCCTGCTGATCGTGATGTTCGCCGTTGAAGGGATCGTGGCGCGAGTGCTGCACATTGAGGTGATCCCGTCATGGCACTGACCATACTCTGCCTAACCTTCGTCATCGGGCTGGCGCTCGGCATGCCGGTGGTGTTCGCCATCGGTCTGTCCTCGATCGCCACCGTTTGGTACGAGGGCCTGCCGATCGCCGTCGTGTTCCAACGCATGGCGTCGGGCATGAACATCTTCTCCCTGCTGACCATTCCGTTCTTCATCTTCACCGGCGAGCTGATGATGTACGGCGGCATTGCCGACCGCCTGATCCGCTGCGCCAAGGCGATGGTCGGGCATGTGCGCGGCGGCCTCGGCATGACGAATGTGCTGGCCTGCACCATGTTCGGCGGCGTCTCGGGTTCTCCGGTGGCCGACGTCTCGGCGATGGGCGCCGCCCTGATCCCGCTGATGAAGCGCGAAGGCATCGATGCCGACTACGCGGTCAACGTCACCACCTATTCCTCGCTGGTGGGCGCCTTGATGCCGACCAGCCACAACATGATCATCTATTCCCTGGCGGCCGGCGGCGTGGTCTCGATGGGCTCGCTGATCATGGCGGGCGCGGTTCCGGCGGCGATATTGACGGTCGCCAACGTTCTGACCGCCTATTTCGTCGCCGTCCACCGCGGCTATGCGCGGGGGATATTCCCGGGCTGGCGCGAGGTCGCGCGCAGTGCAGCCGTGGCCGTGCCGGGGCTGTTCATCATGGTGATCATCGTCGGCGGCATCCTGTCCGGCGTCTTCACCGCGGCGGAAGCCGGCGCCATCGCCGTGGCCTATGCGCTGCTGCTCACGGTTCTGGTCTATCGCAGCTTGTCGTGGACGAATTTCCTCAAGGCGGGCGCGCGGGCCTGCAAGACGACCGGTGTCGTGCTGCTGCTGGTCGGCATATCCACGATGTTCGGCTATCTGCTGAGCATCTACGGGGTGGCAGAACTGGTGGGCGAAGGGTTGAGCGACATCAGCTCCACCCCGTGGGTGATCTTCATCCTGGTCGACCTCGCGCTGTTCTTTTTCGGCATCTTCCTCGACATGGCCGCGCACATCCTGGTGTGCACGCCGATCTTCCTGCCCATCGTGGTGCATTACGGCATGAACCCGGTTCAGTTCGGCATCATCGTGCTGCTGAACTGCACCATCGGTCTGAACACGCCGC
The DNA here is from genome assembly GCA_003164455.1 of Acetobacteraceae bacterium. Taxonomy (GTDB): domain Bacteria; phylum Pseudomonadota; class Alphaproteobacteria; order Acetobacterales; family Acetobacteraceae; genus Rhodovastum. The sequence continues at coordinate 932 of PLTJ01000452.1, read as the reverse complement.
CGGTCGGCGCCGCGTTCTATCTGGGCTGCGCCATCGGCGAAGTGTCGGTCAGCAAAGTCGTCCGCTCGATCTGGCCGTTCATGCTGGCGCTGTGGATCACGCTGATGATCGTGACCCTGGTGCCGGAGACCTCGATGTTCGTGCACGACCTGTTCATCAAGTGATGGTGGATGGCCGCAACGGGCTCGAGGCCGACAGACCAGTCATACCAGGGGTCGGAAAGGCTGACCGTTCCGCGAACCCCGCCCCCCGGGGCCGGGGGAGGGGTCGAGACCAGAGTCAATGCTTCCGCCCGTTGGTATCAGTCATTCGGAGGGAAAAACGATGGACAAAGCTCAACCCGCAGGCGCCTCGGTGCTTCATCTGGACGCGGCCAGGGGCGAGGCTTTCCGCCCCGGCTTCGAACGCTGGACCATTCACACCGACAAGCTCATGGCGGTCGTCATCGATATCGCCAATGGTCCGTGGAAAGAAGCCGATCCGCCGCACACGCACCCGCACGAGCAGGTCGCCTATGTTGCCGAAGGCGAGATTCTGTTCCTGGCCGAGGGGCAGGCGCCGCAGCGCCTCATCGCCGGCGACCTCTACGCGATCCCGCCCAACATCCCGCATGCGATCCAGCTGCTGTCCAAGACCGCCCGGCTGGTGGACTGCTTCACCCCGGTCCGCGAGGATATCCTGAAGCAGCCCTGATCACGCGATCCGCGCCAGCGCCGCCTCCAGCCGGGCGATTTCGGACTGTGCGGTCCGCAGACGGTCGCGGTTTTCCTCGACCACTTCCTCCTTCGCGCGGGCCACGAATTCCGGGTTGGCGAGCTTCTTCTCCACTTTCTCCGCCTCGCCGGCGGCCCGCGCCCGCTCCTTTTCCAGCCGTGCCCGCTCGGCGTTCAGATCGATCAGCCCGGCCAGCGGGATCACCACCGTCGCCTCGT
>PLTJ01000287.1 GCA_003164455.1 Acetobacteraceae bacterium | reverse complement strand
ACCGGCGCGCTGACGCCGGTGGCGCGGCTTAAGCCGGTGAACGTCGGCGGCGTGCTGGTCAGCCGCGCCACGCTGCACAACGAGGACGAGATCGCCCGCAAGGATCTGCATGTCGGCGACACCGTGGTGGTGCAGCGCGCCGGCGACGTCATTCCGCAGATCGTTGCCGTGATGGCGGAGAAGCGGCCGCCCGGCGCGGTGCCGTTCGCCTTCCCGGACCACTGCCCGGTCTGCGGCAGCCTGGCGGTTCGCCCCCCCGGCGAAGTGGTAAAACGCTGCTCGGGGGGGCTGACCTGTTCGGCCCAGGTGGAAGAACGGCTGATCCACTTCGTCTCCCGCCCCGCTTTCGACATCGAGGGGCTGGGGGAAAAAACCATCCGCGAGTTCCATGCCGACGGGCTGATCGCCTCGCCCACCGACATCTTTCACCTCCCCGACCGGGAGGAAGAAATTGCCCGGCGCGACGGCTGGGGCGAACTTTCCGCGCGCAACCTTGCCGCCGCCATCCGCGCCCGCCGGCGCATCGGGCTGGCCCGCTTCATCTATGCGCTCGGCATCCGCCGCATCGGCGAGACCAACGCCAAACTGCTGGCCCGGCACTATGGGCGTTTCGTCGTGTGGCGCGAACAGATGGTGGCGGCGGTGCAGATCGGCGCGGAGGCGCGCAGCGACCTCGGCAACATCGTCGGCATCGGCCCGGCCATCGCCGAGGAGCTGGCTGAGTTCTTCAGCGAACCGCGCAACGGGGCCACCGTCGATGCACTGGCTGATCTGCTGGACATCGAGGACGCGGCGGCGGCCGGCGGCGGCGAACTGGCGGGCAAGGTGGTGGTGTTCACCGGCACGCTGGCAACCCTGACCCGCCCCGAGGCGAAGGCCATGGCCGAGAAACTGGGCGCCCGCGTCACCGACAGCGTCTCGAAAAAAACCGACCTGGTCGTGGTCGGCGCCGATGCGGGGTCGAAAGCCCGCAAGGCGGCCGAGCTCGGCGTGCGTATTGTCACGGAAGCCGAGTGGCGGGAACTTGCAGGCCAACGCCTGTAGCCGTTTTCATTCGCGTCCCCGATGACGCAACCACCTTCGCGTGTCAGATTGACAACGCGGTGCCGACCCGGGACACATGCAGTCCGATGGACGCACAGCATTCTGTTACCGACAACCGGACGGGCCGCGCCGCGGCCCTGCGGGTGTTGATCGTCGAGGACGGGGCAACCATGGCGGCCGCCATCGCGGCGGCACTGCGCGAGGCGCGCATGGATACGCGCATCGCCACGACCGGCGCCGAGGCGATCGCGGCCAAGGCGAAATTCCACCCCCACGTCGTCCTGGTGGACCTGGAACTGCCCGACGTCAGCGGCATGCACCTGGTGGCACGCTTCGCCCACGAGGCCGATTGCGGGGTGATCGTGGTCACCGTCAACGGCGCCGAGGCGACCCGCATCGCCGGGCTGGAAACCGGCGCCGACGACTACATCGTCAAACCGGCTGCGCTGCGCGAACTCGCCGCGCGCATCCGCGCGGTGCACCGGCGGCTGTATCGCCCCGACCCCGAACCGGCCAGGCCCGCCGGCCCCACCCTGACCATGGATCACGCCAGGCGGCTGCTGATCGGCGCCAACGAGGCGAGCGTCACCCTGACCGAGGCGGAGGCTGGCACCCTCGACGCTCTGCTCGACGCCAACGGCGCCAGCGTGTCACGCCAATCGCTCGGCGTGGTCGCCCTCAAACGCACCCTGCACGCCGACGACCGAAGCGTCGATCAACTGGTGCTGAAACTGCGCCGCAAGATCGCCTCGCTGGGCGCCTCGGAACGCACCATCCTGTCCGCCCGCCGCCGCGGCTACATGATCCCGGACCCGTCGCGGTTCCGCCAACTGCCGGCGCCGCGGGCGGGGTAACAAGGGCGGCGGCGACTCACGCGGCGACGCGCAGGTCCGCAAGCTCGGCGCCGAGGTAGTCCGCCAAGGCCCCCGGACCCGACCGATCGGTGTCGGCGCGGCCGGCGCGCTGCTCGGCCTCGGCGTTGTAATTGGTGTTGGTGTTGACGTCGTAGACCAGCACCCCACCCTCTTCGGCGCAGATGAACTCGATGCCGGCGACATCGATGCCGGCGCTGGCCAGGAACCGCTCCAGCCGATCGCGCAGAGCGCGGTCGATGCCCTCGACGATGGTGAACCGGTGCGCCGGCCGGTCGGTGCCGACCGGGCAGGCGGCATCGCCGATGGCGCAGGCATCGGCAGGGCAGAGCTCGAAACCCTCGCTGGTGTCCACTTCCACGGCGTAGAGGAAGTGCCCGCCGATGAATTCCGCCCGCGTGATGACCGGGCGCGGGGCGCGGACGTATTCCTGCAGCAATTGCAGCCCGTCCGCCGGCGCCTCGTAGTCCGGGCCTTGCAGGTAGTCGGCCAGCCCGGCCTCGGTGTGGAACAGCCGCACGCCCAACCCCTTGCCGCCACGATTGGGTTTCAGGATCACCGGGACGCCGGCGAAATGCATCCGGGCGGCGGCCAGAACCTCGTCGCGTCCAGCCACCAGCACGGTGCGCGGCGTCACCAGCCCAGCGGCTTCCAGCGCGGCGTATTGGCGCACCTTGCTGATTTCCAGGTCGAGCGCGGCCGGCCCGTTCACCACCCGCCTGCCCCAACGCGTCAGCCAGGCCAGCACCGCGGCGGTGAGCTCGGCCGAGAAGCGGTGGTCGCGCGTGTGCGAGGAGGCGCTCATGCGGTTGTAGAACACGCCCTCCGGCGGGGCGGCGGCGAGGTCGAAGGTGCCGCCGTGCAGGAACCACTCGGTCCAGGGCAGG
>PLTJ01000178.1 GCA_003164455.1 Acetobacteraceae bacterium | reverse complement strand
TCGGCGTGCTCTGCTTCGCCCATTTCGTCGTGGGCTGGCCGTGGCCGCAGGCGCAGATCGCCGGGATATCGCTGTCCACCACCTCGGTCGCGGTGGTTTACGCGGTCATGATCGAGACCGGGTTCAACCGCACCGAAATCGGTAAGCTCATCCTGGCGGCCTGCTTCATCAACGACCTCGGCACGGTGCTGGCGCTCGGGCTGGTGTTCGCCAATTACGACATCCGGCTGGTCGGCTTCGTCGCCGTCACCGCGGTTTCGCTGTGGCTGCTGGCCCGCTACGCGCCAAGGCTGCTGGCGCTGCTGGGCGACCGGGTGAGCGAGCCGCAGACCAAGTTCGTGACGCTGGTGCTGCTGCTTCTGGGCGGGCTGGCGAGCGTGGCCGGCAGCGAGGCGGTGTTGCCGGCCTATCTCGTCGGCATGGTGCTGGCGCCGACCTTCCTGCGCAAACGCGAAATGGCCAACCGGATGCGCATCATCGCCTTCTCGCTGCTGACGCCGTTCTATTTCCTCAAGGCGGGCTCGCTGGTCGAGGTCCACGCGGTGATCGCCGGAGGCGGGCTGATCCTGGCCTTCCTGGCGATCAAGATGGCGACCAAGTTCGTCGGCATCCTGCCGCTGACCCGGGCCTTCAGTTTCGTGCCGCGCGAGGGCATGTACACCACGCTGATGATGTCCACCGGCCTGACCTTCGGGTCGATCTCGGCGCTGTTCGGGCTGACCAACCACATCATCGACCAGGCGCAATACACCATCCTGGTGACCGCGGTGATTGGCAGCGCCGTGGTGCCGACGCTGATCGCCCAGCGCTGGTTCCAGCCGGCGCTGCCGGAGGGCATCGGCCCCGAGGTGGGGCAGGCGCCGCGCGAAGCGAGTGTGGTAGCCACGATCCCCGCGCAGGGCGACTGAGCCGACACGTGAGGAGCAATGATCGGCGGCCTGTGCCACAATCGCGCGTCAATTCTCCCTGACCTGCCGGCGGCCGCTGTCGGGAAGGGAACTGCCATGCCAATCGGATTCACCCTCGGAGAGAACCCATGAAAGCGCGTATCGCCGCCATCGATGCCCTCGAAATTCTGGACAGCCGCGGCAACCCCACGGTCCGGGTCACGATGACCCTTGACGACGGCACCGTCGCCCAGTCCTCCGTGCCGTCCGGCGCCTCCACCGGCGAATACGAGGCGCTGGAACTGCGCGACGGCGACAAGAAGCGCTACGGCGGCAAGGGCGTGCTGAAGGCCGTTGCCAACGTCGTCAAGACGATCGCCCCGGCGTTGCGCGGGCTCGACCCGTCGCAGCAGGGCCAGATCGACCGGATCATGATCGAACTCGACGGCACCCAGGACAAGTCGAAGCTCGGCGCCAACGCCATCCTCGGCGTGTCCATGGCGGCGGCGCGCGCGGCGGCGCAGGTGGCGGGCCTGCCGCTCTATGCCTATCTCGGCGGGGCCGGCGCGTGCCGGCTGCCGGTGCCGATGATGAACGTCATCAACGGCGGCACCCATGCCGACAACTCGCTGGATTTCCAGGAATTCATGGTGATGCCGCACGGCGCATCCTGCTTCCGCGAGGCGCTGCGCTACGGCGCCGAGACGTTCCATGCGCTGAAGGGCATCATCCACAAGCGCGGCCTGTCCACCGCGGTCGGCGACGAAGGCGGCTTCGCCCCCAACCTGCCGAACAACGACGCGGGCTGCGAACTGATCGTCGAGGCCATCAAGGCGGTCGGGCTCGTGCCGGGCAAGGACGTCGGCATCGCGCTCGACCCGGCGGCCAGCGCCTTCGCCACCAAGGACGGCTACAACCTGGCGAAGTCGGGCGGCGGGATGAAGACCAGCGCGGAGATGACGGCGCTCTACAAGCGTTGGATCGAGACCTACCCGATCCTCTCCATCGAGGACGGGCTGGGCGAGCACGACTGGGCCGGCTTCGCCGCGCACACCGCGGCGCTCGGCGCCAAGACGCAGATCGTCGGCGATGACCTCTACGTCACTAACACCCGCTTCATCGCCCGCGGCATCGCCGAACACTCCACCAACGCGGTGCTGATCAAGCTGAACCAGATCGGCTCGGTCACCGAGACGATCGAGGCGATCGAGATGTGCCGCAAGGCCGGCTGGCGCTTCGTCGTGTCGCACCGCTCCGGCGAGACCGAAGACAGCTTCATCGCCGATTTTGCGGTGGCGATGGGCGGCGGGCAGATCAAGACCGGCTCGCTCTGCCGCAGCGAACGGATCGCCAAGTACAACCGCTTGCTGGAAATCGAGAAGGAACTCGGCGCCGCCGCGGTCTACAGCAGCCCGTTCTGACCTGATTTTCGCGCCCCGGTCGCCGGCAGCCGCCGGGGACCGGGGCGCGCACGGCCAAATTGACTTTGGCCGACGGCCGCGGCTAGCATCATACTGTTAGGGGATGGGGTTCCCCGAAATCGCCGTCTTGGCTGATGACCCCTGCCAATACAATCCAGCCCGGGAGCGCCCGGCAAGGGAGGCAGGCGGCGATGATCTTCCACAGCATCCTTTCTCCGGGCGTCTCGGCTCGTACCGCCAACGAGCCGGATGCCGCCAACGAGCGGGAAGGGCAGCCCGGGTTTTTCGGTGACCTTAATCTTGATCAGATCATCGCCGGCATAACGGCCGGCAAGGACGACTATGACCTGATCCCATTCTTCCATGTTCCCCTGCATGACCTTGATTCCATCGAATACCGGCACGAGATCATGCGGGATCTCGAAAATGCCGGCGTGATCGGCGCCGTCCGCCGGTTCGCGGAGCGCCTGCACACCATGCGCCAGCACCGCGCGCGCTGCGAAAAGTTGCACTACCAGCGCCAGAAGGAGCGTTGGTTCCTCGACGCGGTGGGCACCTATTGCGACGCGGTGACCGGCCTGGTCGAGGATCTGTCGGGGGCGGCATTGACCGCGCGGGGCCTGGTGGCTTTCCGGGACCACCTGACCGGGTATGCCGGCTCCGAGCCCTTCATCGCCCTTCGCGCGCAGACAAAAAAACTCATGGCTGGGCTTGCCTCGGTTCATTACTGCGTGCTCATCAACGGAGCCCGTGTCCAGGTCAGCAAGTTCGGAGACGAACGTGACTACAGCCTTGATGTCGAGGCGACGTTCACGCGATTCAAGCAAGGTTCCGTTAAGGATTACGATTTCAGTTTCCGGGATTCGCCGGAAATGAATCATATAGAGGCGAATATCCTGGATCTGGTTGCCAAAATATACCCTGATGTATTTTCCGAGCTGACAGCATACTGCACGGCAAATCTTAGCTACGAGAATGCAACCGTTACGGTTTTCGACAGGGAGATTCAGTTTTATGTTTCCTGTCTGGAATACATAGACCGCTTCAGGAAAGTCGGACTGAATTTCTGTTACCCGCGGATCGTTCAGGAATGCAAGGAGGTCTTCAGCGATCGAGGTTTTGACCTGGCCCTGGCCGGCACGCTCCTGGGCGAGCACGCGACACCGGTGTGCAACGACTTTTACCTCAGCGGGCAGGAGCGCATCATCGTCGTTTCCGGGCCGAACCAGGGCGGCAAGACGACTTTCACCCGCACATTCGGGCAGTTGCACTATCTTGCTGTGCTGGGCTGCCTCGTTCCCGGCACCCGGGCGCAGCTTTTCCTGTTCGACGACCTCCTCACGCACTTCGAGAGGGAAGAGAACATGAACAATTTGCGGGGAAAACTTCAGGATGACCTGATCAGGATCCGGCAGATCCTGGACCGGGCCACGCCACACAGCATCGTCATCATGAACGAGATTTTCACCTCCACCACGTTGCGGGATGCCGTGGCGTTGAGCAAGAGTATTGCCGCGAAAATAATGGCGTTGGACCTGCTGTGCGTCTGGGTGACTTTCATCGACGAACTGGCATCCCTGAGCGCACAGACCGTCAGCATGGTCAGCACGGTACGCCCCGACAATCCGGCGCTGCGGACCTATGAGATCGTTCGCCGGCCGGCGGATGGCCTGTCCTACGCTCTGTCGATCGCGGAGAAATACCGGCTGACCTTCGCCATGATCAAGGAACGCACCGGCCCGTGAAAGCCCATCTGCTGTATCCGGACCGGGATTTCGACCTGCGGAAACCATTGCCGTGGAATGACCAGGCATTGGTGCAAGATCTCGCGCTGGACACCTTGTTCAAGTCGATGGCGGGCGAGGACAAATTCGCCTTCGAGGTGGTCCGGAAGGTTGTCCTGTCCGCGCTGGACAACGACATCGGCGACATCGTGTACCGGCAGGATGTTCTGCGGGACTGCCTGAAAAATCCGGATGTCGTGCGGGAGCTTTACGGCGTTGCCGTTCTGGCCGTCGAGGAAGAAAAGCGGCATTATCTGGGCAGTATCCTCGGCAATCATCCGGGTACCGTGCTGCGCCGGTCGGTGGCGATGATCGAGGCGTTCCTCGGCATGCTCAGGCGGCTGAGCAGGATTGCCCACGCCAGCGCCGGAAATTTCCACTCGGAAGGATGGCGCGCGTTCTTTGTCACGGTGAAACGCGAACTCGATGACGCCTACTTTGGCGAGGTCGAATACCATTTGGCGCGGCTGAAATTCCGCGACGGGATGTTACTCAGCACCGGACTGGACAGAGGCAACAAGGCCCGCCGCTATGTCCCGCGCCAGCCCACGGCCCGGACGGGGGGGTGGCTGGCGCGGCTGTTTGCGCCCAAGCCGCCGGTTTTCGCGTTTTCGCTGCATCCGCGCGATGAAAACGGTGCCAGGGCGCTGTCGGAATTGCGCGACCAGGGGATCAGCGGGGCGGCCAGCGCGCTCGCCCAGTCCGCCGACCATGTCCATAGCTTTTTCAGCATGTTGCGAACGGAACTGGCGTTCTATGTCGGCTGCATCGGGCTGCATGAACGGCTTGCCCAAAAGGGCGAACCCGCGTGTTTCCCCGTGCCCGCGGCCGCCACGGAGCGTCGGCTGTCGTTTCAGGGGCTCTACGATGGTTGCCTGGCGCTGACCCTGCCGGGGCGCGTCGTCGGCACGGACGCGAACGCCGACACGCAGGACCTCGTCATCGTGACGGGCGCCAACCAGGGCGGCAAATCGACGTTCCTGCGCAGCGTCGGCCTAGCCCAGTTGATGATGCAATGCGGAATGTTCGTGCCGGCCGAAGCGTTCCGTTCAACTATCCACGATGGCATCTTCACCCATTACAAACGGGAAGAGGATACCGCCATGAAGAGCGGGAAGCTCGACGAGGAGCTTCGCCGGATGAGCGATATCGTCGACCATGTCACGCCGCATTCCATGATCCTGTTCAACGAATCCTTCGCCGCGACCAACGAGCGCGAAGGATCGGAAATCGCAAGACAGATCCTGTGCGCCCTGATCGAGAAGGGGGTGAAGATCGTCTGCGTCACCCATCTTTATGAGCTGGCGCAAGGCTTCTGGCGAACGGGGCGCGGCAACGTTCTGTTCCTGCGGGCCGAAAGGCGGGAAGACGGGACGCGGACATTCAAGCTGGCCGAGGGAGAACCGCTGCAAACAAGCTTCGGCGAGGACCTCTACAGGAACATCTTCGGCGCCGGCGTCCTGAGCGCCGAGACCGGCGGGCCTGCCAGCGTGCTAGCGCAACCGCCATGAACCGGATCGGCGACCGCAAGTTCCTGCAGGGCTGGCAGATGGTCAAAGCCGCCACCCAACCCGGTCCGCAGGCCACGGCCTGGCGGGTCGGTGACGTCGAATGGCGGCGCAGCCGCCACAGCATCACAACCCCGGACCATGCCGCCGCGCTCGAGATCCACCGGCTCGACCGGCACCGGGCGGGCGGGTCCTGGAGCGTGATGATCGTCGTCGAATCGTGGTGGGACGACCGCCAGCGCCTGGTCCGTTCCCAGGTATGGGCGAGCCACCTGTCCGGCGACCGCAACGCGATCACCGGGTGGATCGAGGAACAGGCGGCCGCGCTGCCGACGATGCGCGCATGACGGCCAGGCGGGGGGTGCCATGGACCTGAGGTCGTACGAAGAGTGGAAATTCGAGCTGTCGGCCATCCTGCGCGAAATCGTCCGCCTGGTGGCGCAATCCAGTTCGGGCGAGTCCGCCGTATTTCGCGACCTGTTTGCCCGGCTGGCCGCGGACCGCTTCAACATCACCCTGGTCGGCCGGTTCAGCCGCGGCAAGACCTCGCTGATGAACGCCATCCTGGGCATGGACCGGCTGCCCACCGGGGTGGTGCCGCTGACCTCGGTGATCACCGAGGTGACCTACGGCAGCGAGGCGAAGGCGGTGCTGCACTATCAGGGCACCAGCCTGTTCATGGACATTCCGCTATCGGAACTGGCCGCCCACATCACCGAACGCGGCAACCCCGGCAACCATCGCGGCATCAGTGTCGCGGAAGTGCAGTTGCCCGCCGAATTCCTGCGCCGCGGCTTCACCTTCATCGATACGCCGGGCATCGGCTCGGCGATCGCCGCCAACACCCGCACGACCCGGTCGTTCCTGCCGGAAGCCGACGCGATCATTCTTGTCACCAGCCATGACGGCCCGCTGTCGGAGGAGGAAGCCGACGTTCTGAGCTGGGCGGGGACAGCCGGGCGGCCGCTATTCGTCGTGCTGAACAAGCAGGATGCGGTGGATGCGGCGGCGTGCGAACAGGCCATGGCGTATGTGCGCGAGGAGGCGGCGCGGCTCGGTGCCGGGTCGCAACTGCGGCTGTTCTCGCTGTCCGCGCGCCATGGGCTGGCGGCCCGGCAGGCGGGAAATGCGGCGGCGTTGGCGGCGAGCGGCCTGCCGGCGCTGGAATCGGCCCTCGTCGCCTTCCTGGTGCACGACCAGCGCCGGGCCTTCCTGCTGGGGATGTGCGACCGGATCACGGCGTTGCCCGGGGCGGGGGCCATGGCCGACCGCCTGGCCGCGCTGCGGGCGCGGGTGACCGGGGCCAAGGCGGCGACTTCCGTGGCGGTCGCGGAGGAGCCTCTGCTGCCGGCGATGCTGGCGGATTGCGAGATCTGCGCCGGTATTGCCAATGCGATGTGGCAGTTCTTCACCCGCATCCAGGCGGAGCTGTACGGCAGCCCGCAAGCGCAGGCCGACCTGGCCGCGCGCGGCGGCTTCTGCCGGGCGCATGCGCAGCAGTTCGAAGCCATCGCGGCCGGCCGCGAAGCCGCGACCGCGTTGGGGCCGGTGCTGCTGCACCAGGCTGGGGAGTTGCGCCGCATCGCCGCCGCCACGCCGAGCCCGACGCAGGCGGCGGGACTGGTCGGCGGCCTGCTGCCCGGCGGCGGACGCTGTCCGGCCTGCGCGGTTGCGCGCCAGGCCGAGACGACGGGGGTGCAACGCCTCGCGGCCGTGGTCCGGCGCGATGGCGCCATGGCCGCGCACGCCCGTTCGGCCGTCTGTCTGCCGCATCTGCGGCTGCTGATGGTGGCGCTGCCGGGCTCGGAGACGGCGGCGTTGCTGTGCCGCCAGGCCACGCTGATGGAACGCCTGGCCGAAGACGCCAGCCGCTTCGCCCTGAAGCAGGATGCCGCTCGCCAGGGTACGGTAAACAAGCAGGAACGCGAGGCCGCCTGGCGTGCGGCGCGGGTGCTGCTGGAGGCGCCGCAGGCGCAATACGACGCCGCTTCGCCGGTCCCATAGGGAAGCTGCATGTCCGCCAGGGTTGCCGATCTGATCGCCGAGGCGATCTTTTGCGTTAAAACTCAACCGTCTGCGGCGCAGACTTCACGCATTGACGGGCTGCGGGCGCTGGCCGCGCGGCTGGCCGCGGCAAGGCTTCAGGTCGCCGTGCTGGGACAGTTCAAGCGCGGCAAAAGTTCGCTGCTCAATGCCTTGCTGGAGGCAGCGGTGTTGCCCGTCGGCGTGCTGCCGGCGACCGCGCTGGCCACCTTCCTGTCGCATGCCGGCTCGCCCGTGCTGCGCCTGGAGTTCCTGGACGGGACGGTGGAGGAACGGGCGCCCGACGATGGGAACGACCTGCAAGCCGAGCTGGCGGCACTGGTGACCGAACAGGAGAACCCTGAGAACCGCCTGGGCCTGGCACGAGTGGAGGTGGGATTGCCGTCGGCCCTGCTGGAGCGGGGTGTGGTGCTGCTGGATACGCCGGGGATCGGCTCGACCCTGCGCCACAACACCGAAACCGCCCGGGCGGCGCTGGCGGAGTGCGATGTCGCCCTGTTCGTGGTGTCGCCCGACCCGCCGATCACCGAGGCGGAACTGGCCTGGCTGGCCGAGGTCGGCCCGGCGGTGGCGCGGCTGGCGGTGGTGCTCAATAAATCCGACACGGTGGACGAGGCGGATTGCGCCCGTTCGGTCGAATTTCTGCGCAAGGTGCTGACCGAACAGGCCGGGCTGGCGGCGGATCTGGCGATTTTCCCAGCTTCCGCGCGGGCCGGGTTGCGCGCCGGGCTGGCCGACGACAGGGCTGGGCTGGCGGCCAGCGGGGTGGCGGCGATCGCGGCCTATCTCACCGCCCTGATCGACGGGGAGGGCGCCGAGGTGCTGGCCTCGGCGGTGGCGGCCAAGGCCGCCGGCGTGATCGGCGCCATGCGCATGGAGATCGAACTTGAGTCGCGGGCGCTGCAAATGCCGCTGCAGGACCTGGCGGACCGGATCGCGCGCTTCGAGGCGGCCCTTGGCGGCTTCGAGGACGAGCGCCGGTCCGCGGCCGACCAGATCGCCGGCGACCGACGGCGCCTGTCGGCACGGCTGGAAGAGGAAGCGGACCGGGTGAGCCGGCAGGCCGAAGCGGACCTGCGCGCGGCGGGCGAGGCGGCGTTACGTAACGGCGACGACCTGACGGGGGCACGGGCCGTGCTCGCCGCGCGGGCGCCGGCGTTGTTCGGGCCGGGTCAACGCATGGTGGCCGACGATATCGAACAGGCCCTGCTGGCGGCCCTGGCACGCCATCAGGAGCGCGCCGATGCGCTCGTCGAGTCGGTGCGGCAGACCGCCGCCGCCGTGATGGACCTGCCGTATGACGGCTCGGACCGTGGCGATCCGCCGGAACTGCCGCGGCTCACGGCATGGGTCGTCGATGGCCGGACGGAGACGTTCACGAGCCTGACCGTGGGGGCCTTCGAGCCGTTCATCCCGGGAGCGGCCAGACGGCACCGGCGGCAGATCGGCGCGGAAGCGGAGGCGCTGACGCGGCGCAACGTCGAGGACCTTCGATGGACGTTGCGCCAGAAGGTGGACGACGCCTGCCGTCGTTTCGCGGCATCGCTCGACGCGCGCCTGAGCGCCGCGCTGGCGGCGACGCACGGGGCGATGGCGACGGCCATGCAACGCCGGGGCGACCAGGCCGCCACTGTCCAGGCGGGCCTGACGGAGCGCGAGGAGACGGTCCGGAGCTTGGCGTGCATTCAGGCGGCGTTGCGGGAGAGGGCATCGGCAGCGAGCTGACGCCCGGATCGCCACGGCCACATGTCGTATAAGAGATA
>PLTJ01000255.1:295-2835 GCA_003164455.1 Acetobacteraceae bacterium | reverse complement strand
ACCGCGCAGCGGTTTAGTCCAATGTTCTTTATCAGATATATCGCAACATATTGATTTGGCTTACCTTTCCCACCGCACTCAACCGGTAGGAGAGCCAACATGCCGAATCCGCGGCCAGCCCGCTCCGCCCCTATGGTCGATCGCATCGCGCAGGCACTCGCCGCAGCCGATGGACAAGCTATTGACGCGGACCCGCAGCGCTACCGACGGCTGGCAATAGCATCCCTGAAACCATTGGCCGTTCCCACCGAGGCCATGATCGACGCCGCCCACCAAGTGGTCTGGTTCGACGCCAAATGGGCCATCGACAGTCGCCGCGACTTCCGCCGCGCGGTGCGGGCCATGATCACGCACGCGATCGCCGAAGCACAGACAACGGATGGAGACTGCCCCGATCCGGCGGCGCCGCGATAGCCTGCCGCCAGCCCTTGGCAACGATCGCCTCTGGCACAGAACTCAATATCCCTGTACTCTCACTCATTCCCATTGCGTTGCCCGCCGTTGCGGAGTCGGCGCTTCGTGCCTGCCGGCTCAAGGCAGCCAACGCCGCCCAATGCGTCCGAACACAGGAAGTAAAGACATGGCCCCGCACCCCGGTAGCGCACCGATCCAGCGTCACTCCACGTTGCCGTTGCAGATGCTGGCCGGGCTCGTGCTCGGGCTGCTCGTCGGGCTGATGTGGCCCGGACTCGGCAAGACGCTGCAACCGATCGGCACGGCTTTCATCCAGGCCATCCAGATGATCGTCATTCCGCTGATCTTCACGGCGGTCACGCTGGGCGTCTGGCGGATGGGCGAGAACGCGCGCCAACTCGGCCGCGTCGCTGTCATCGCCTTCGTCTGGTTCTACCTCGCCTCGCTGTTCGCGGTGCTGACGGCACTGGGCCTGAACGGGTTGTTCCATCCCGGCGTGGGCGCGAACCTGGTGGCGACCGGCGCCGTGCCGGCCAATCTCGCGCTCTCCGTGGACTGGACCAAATACCTCCTCGACCTGATCCCGACCAACGCCCTCGCAGTGATGGCGGCGCAGCGCGTGCTGCCGACGCTGGTCTTCGCCATCCTGTTCGGTCTCGGCCTGGCCCGCATCGGCGATGCCGTCGCGCGACCCGTCGTCAACCTGCTGGAGGCGGTGCTGGCGACCATGTTCCGGATCACCAGCTGGATCGTCGCGACCGCGCCGCTGGCCATTTTCGCCATCATGGCGTGGCTGTTCGCCTCCCAGGGTCTGAGCACGATTACCGCGCTCGCCAAGCTGGTCGGGCTGATGTACGTCGGCCTTATCATCATGGTGCTGTGCTTCTGGGTGGTGCTGTTGCTGCTCGGCGAAAACCCGCTGAGCACCACGCGCGCCGTGATCGAGCCGGTACTGCTGGCGTTCACCACCCGCTCGTCCGAAGTCACGCTGCCCGTGCATATCGAGGCCCTGGAGCGGATGGGCGTGCCCAACAAGATCGTTTCGATCGTGTTGCCGCTGGGCTACAGCTTCAACCTTGACGGCAGCACGCTCTACATCACGCTGGCCGTGACCTTCCTGGCCGAGGCCTACCACCTGGANNGAGGCGATCGCGATCGTCGCGGGGGTCGACGCGTTCATGGACATGGGCCGGACCGCGGTGAACGTGTTCGGCAACACGGTCGCGGTGAAGCTGGTGCAGAAGCTGGGCGGAAGCGGGCTGACCGAAACCGATCTGCCGCCGGTGGTGAGCGCCGCGGCCGGGTGACCCGGCGGGCGCATGACCAAAGGGTCACGAAGGCGGGACTTGAACGCGACCCCGACTGGCGCCACGTCGCAGCCATGAGGATCCATATCAGCCAGTTCCGGTCCGGTCCGCAGCTCGACATGACGCCGGACGGTCAGTTCCTGGAACCGCCGCGCGAAAGTCCGGCCGAGAAGCTGGTGCGCTACGGCGTGGTGGTGGCGGTGATCGCCGGCGTGGTGGCGGTGGCGGCGCTGGCGTTGTGGCTGGCGGTGCTGCTCATCCCGGTGATGATTATCGCCGGGGCGATCGCCTACGGCGCCTTTCGCTGGCGGATGTGGAAGCTCGGCCGCTCAGCCGGCGGCCAGCTTCGTCCGCCCTTCGGCGGTTAGGCCGAGCGCCGAAGATCGCGCGCTGCCTCAGAAGCTGACCCGGCCGAACAGGGCATACAGCACCGCGTAGAGAACGCCGCCGACCAGGAACCCCACCAGGGTGCCGTTGATGCGCACGTATTGCAGGTCGCGGCCGACGCTCAGTTCCAGCTTATCGGTGATGGTTTTCGCATCCCACCGCGCCACCACGCCGGCGATGAACTCCGACAACTGCGCCTGGGCGGCCGGCAACAGGGTGCCGGCGATGGCCTCGGTGGCCTGCTGGACCCGGGCCCGCGCGGCAGGGTCGTTCTCCAGCATGGTGCCGAGATTGGCCAGGGCGCCCTCGATGAAGGCGATGCTGCGCCCGTCCGTGCGGGCGGCGTCGGCCTCCAGCGCCAGGCGCAGGCGCGACCACACATCGGCCAGCCACGCGCGCATGGAATCGTGCGCCAGCACCTGGCGGATCGCC
>PLTJ01000255.1:0-208 GCA_003164455.1 Acetobacteraceae bacterium | reverse complement strand
TGGTCAGGATGAAGGTGAAGACGTCCTGGTGCCGCCCGCCCGCCACCAGTTGGCGCAGCGCCCGCCCGACCACGCGCCCGGCGCCCGGGCCGCCCAGGATGCGCGGCGCCAGGCGCCCCAGCAGCCGGCGGGCGCGGCCGTCGTCGATGCTGGCCAGGATGGCCGGCAGCAGCGCCGCCAGCCCCTCGGCGGCCGGGCGCGTCGCCAC
>PLTJ01000266.1:11482-15090 GCA_003164455.1 Acetobacteraceae bacterium | reverse complement strand
CAACTGCCGGTTCCGATCGCGCCGCTCGCCGTTCAACCACCGGCCCCGGCCGCGCCGCCCGACACCGGGCTGGCCGGTTCCGTCCCGCCAGCCCCGCTGCCCGGACCCGGGCCGGCCCTGCCGCCTGCGGTCCAGCCGGCGGATGCCGGTCAATCCGCCGCCACCGCGCCGCTGCCCTTGCCCGCACCGGTCAGCCTCGATCATCCAAGCATCGTCGATACCGCCAGGCTGACCGACGCCACCAACAGCGTGACGCTGTTCGGCATCGTCGGCCTGCCCGGCGAGGCCGCCCAGGGCATGCAAGCCTTCCTGGCCTCGGCCGGCAATCGCGTGCTCTGCCAGGCGCGGACCGGCGCCGATTATGTCTGCCTGCTGCCCAACGGCACCGACCTGGCCGAGGTCGCGCTGATCAATGGCGCGGCCCGCGCCAAGGACGATGCGCCGGCCGCCTATCGCGACCAGGAAGCCGCGGCACAGGCCGCGCGCCGCGGCATATGGGTCAACCTGCCGCCGCCGCCGGTGACGTTGACGCACCCCACGGTGCCCAATACCGCGACCCTGGTTGCCGACGGCCACACCTATGTGCTCGACGGCGTGCAGGGCCTGGGCACGCCCTATGCGGGCCAGCTCCAGGGCTACATCGCCGCCAACGGCGACGCGTTGAGCTGCCAGCAGCAAGCGGTTGCGGACCACTATGTCTGCCTGCTCGGCGACGGCACGGATATCGCCAAGGTGGCGCTGGTGAACGGCGCCGCGCGGGTGGGGGCCGGTGCACCCGACGCCTATCGGGTGCAGCAGGGCGAGGCGCTGACCGCCCAGCGCGGCTACTGGTTGCATCCGCCGCCGGATGCGGTGGTGGCGGCGAGCCTGGTGGTCGAGCAGGCCAGCGCGTGTTGCGCCTTGCCTCCTGGCGATGATGGCGGCGACGGCGTTGTCTATGTCGCCGGTGCGCCCACGGCCATGATCGAAGGGGAGACGGTGTTCCTGGTTTTCGCCGGCGTTGCCGGGTGGGGCTACTACGACCACTGGCATCACTGGCGCGACGCCCCGGACCGCTACCGCTCGCATATGGATCGCTTCCATCACGCTGGCGAGGGCCTGCGCGGCTACGATCACGGCGTGCTGCACCCGGGGAGTGTGCATCCGATGGGTGTAGCGGCGGCCCCGGGACATGTCGGCGTGGCGCCGGGCCGGCCGGTCGGGCCGATGGCGGGTGGCTTCGCCCGTCCCGGTGGTCCGGAGACCGCACCCGGCGTTCACCCGGGCCAGGCTGGGTTCCATCCGGGGCCGGCGGGAGCACCCGGGTTCCATCCGGGTCCGGCGGGAGCACCCGGGTTCCACCCGGGTCCGGCGGGAGCCCCCGGGTTCCATCCGGGTCCGGCGGGAGCCCCTGGGTTCCATCCGGCGGTTGGCGCCGCGCCGCACCCAGCCGCCGCGCCCGTCGTGCACAGTAGCAGTGGCGGCAGCCCCAGGAAGCGCTGACGGGATTCTGGCATCTGCGTGGTGAACTCGGGCGGCGAGAGCCCGGAAATTCACCACGCAGGCCCGGAGAAGAAGGCTCTACGTGCAGGACGCGTGTGCGCCGCCACGCCGATGATCGTCAGGATCTGGCAGATGATGATGTAGACGACCACCGTCCAGGTCATGCCCGGCCCCGGCAAAACCTTCGACATGGTCCAGACCGATCAGATGGTCTGCAAGAACGACACGGGCCAGCAGGTCCAGGGGCAGGCCGACACCGCCAATCAGCGCACGGTCGGCGGGGCGGTGCTGGGTGCCGGGCTGGGGGCGGCGATCGGTGGGGCGGCGGGCAATGCCGGTGCGGGTGCCGCGATCGGCGCCGCCTCGGTCCCCGGCTATGCCCGCGCGGCGTACGCCCGGAGCCAGGTTTCGACCGCGTTGGTTACCGTGGCGTCGATCTCGGCCTCGCCCGGTGGCGGCGGCAGGCCGAGGCCAGCGCGCAGGAACATGTCTGAGCGCAGCAAGGCCATGAACTGATAGGTGGCGGTCAGCGTGTCCGGCGTCTCTACCAGGCCCTGGGCCGCCAGCGTGTCCAGCCAGGCGCGGAAACGGTCGCGGAATTTCTGCGGTCCGTTGGCGTAGAAGGCCACGCCAAGCTCGGGGAAGCGGGCGCTCTCGGCGATGGCGATGCGCAGGATAGACAGCGTCCGGTCGCGCAACATGAAGCGCAGCAGGCGCTGGCCGATCTCCCGCAAGGCGGCGCGCAGGTCCGCCACGGTGTCGGGGAACAGCGATTCCACCACCGGATTGTCCTGCCCCTTGTCGGCGACGATGCTGGCGAACAGGCCGTCCTTGGAGACGAAGTGGGCATACAGCGTCGCCTTCGACACGCCGGCCTGGCGCGCCACCGCGTCCATGCTGACCGCCCCGTAGCCATGGGCGAGGAACAGCGCCTCGGCGGCCCGCACGATCTGTTGGTGCTTGGGCGAGGTTGCGTGGGGGAGGGCGGACGCGTCGTCCATGCGCGTATTGTCGTCGGGCCAACCGCTGCGTCAAGACTAAACTGAACCGTTCAGTTTAGTCTTGACGCAGCGGCCGGCCGTCCCCACTGTTCCGCCCATGAATGCCGTCCCCGACAAGCCCGCGCCGGAACTCGCGGTCGCCGTCAGCACCCCGCCGCGCCGGCGCCGGCGCGCCTTGCGCGTGCTCGCCGCCGCGGTCCTGGCGCTGGCGGCGGCGCTGGTCGGCAACTGGTGGTTCGTCGAGGGGCGCTGGATCGAAAGTACCGACAACGCCTATGTGCAGGGCGACATCGCCGTGCTGTCGGCGCGCATCGAGGGCGATGTGGCCGCCATTCCCGTCGCCGACAACCAGTTCGTCCATGCTGGCGATGCGCTGATCGGGCTCGACCCGGCGGATTGGACGGCGCGCTTCGAGCAGGCCCGCGGCAGTGCCGTGGAGGCCGCCGCCGCCATCGCCACCGCGCGGGCCCAGGTGGCGCAGAGCCGGGTGGCGATCGACCAGGCCCAGGCGGCGATCGACCAGGCCAACGCCGAACTGACCCGGGCCACCGCCGAGGCCGGCCGCAGCGGTGCGCTGGTCGGCGCCGGCTGGACCTCGCGGCAGGCCAACGAGCAGGCCGTCGCCGACCAGCGCAAGGCGCAGGCGCAACGCGATGCCGCCCGCGCCCAGCGCAGCAACGCCGAGCAGGCACTGGCGGTGGCCACCGCCCAGGTGACCCAGGCCGAGGCCCACGCCGTTACCGCCGAGGCCGCCGAGCGGCTGGCCACCAACAGCCTGTCCTACACCACCATCCGCGCGCCCTTCGACGGCATCGTCGGCAACCGGGCGGCGCAGCTCGGCCAGCACGTCACGCCCGGCGAACAGCTGATCGCGCTCGCCCCGCCGCCGGCGGCGCTTTACGTGGTGGCCAACTTCAAGGAAACCGAGTTGCACCGCATGCGGCCGGGCCAGCGGGCCTGGCTGACGCCGGACATCGATACGTCCGCCACCGTGACGGGGCGGGTGGACAGCCTGGCGCCCGCCACCGGGGCGCTGTTCTCCCTGCTGCCGCCGGAGAACGCCACCGGCAACTTCACCAAGGTGGTGCAGCGCGTGCCGGTGAAGCTGGTGATCGATCCGGCGGC
>PLTJ01000266.1:0-11429 GCA_003164455.1 Acetobacteraceae bacterium | reverse complement strand
CTGGCCGCCAGCCCCGACGAGGCGGCCTGGGTGCAGACCAGTTACCTGGTGGCCGAGATCGTCATGATCCCGCTCTCCGGCTGGCTGTCGCGGGCGCTGTCAACGCGCGTGCTCTACACGCTCAGCGCGCTCGGGTTCACGCTGTTTTCCGCGCTGTGCGCCTCAGCCGGCTCGCTCGGCCAGATGATCCTGTGGCGGGCGCTGCAGGGCTTCAGCGGTGGGGCGATGATCCCGACGGTGTTCGCCACCGCGTTCCTGGTGTTCCCGGGTCGCTATCTCACCCGCATCCAGGTGCTGGTCAGCCTGACCGCGACGATTGCCCCCACCATCGGCCCGACCCTCGGCGGCTGGCTGACCGACACGTTCTCCTGGCACTGGGTGTTCCTGGTCAACCTGCCGGTCGGCCTGGCGGCGGCGGTCAGCGTGTGGACCTTCATCGACATCGACCGTCCCGACCTCGGCCTGCTCAGGCGCTTCGACTATCTGGGCCTCGTGCTCATGGCGGCTTTCCTGGGCAGCCTGGAATACGTGCTGGAGGAGGGCGACCGCGACGACTGGTTCTCCGACAGCTCCATCACCTTCTTTTCGGTACTGTCGGCGGTCTCGGCGGTGCTGTTCGTGCATCGCATGCTGACCCGGCGCGAGCCGCTGGTCGATCTGCGCCTGCTCGCCGACCGCAATTTCGCTTTGGGATGCCTGTTCATGGGGGTGATCGGCGTCGGGCTGTACGGCGCCGTCTACATCATCCCGCTGTTCCTCGCGCAGGTCCGCGACTACGACAGTTTCGAGATCGGCAAGGCGATGTTCGCCACCGGCATCACCATGTTCTTCACCGGTCCGATTGCCGGGCGCGTTTCCAACCTGATCGATCTGCGCCGCATGACGGCGTTCGGCCTGTTCGTCTTCGGCCTGTCCTGCTGGTGGCTGGCGCGGTTGACCAGCCTGTCCGGCACCTGGGAGATCATGGGCGCGCAGAGCCTGCGCGGTTTCGCGCTGATGTTCCTGTTCCTGCCGGTGAACCAGCTCTCGCTCGGCACCCTGCCGCCGGTGGCGCTGAAGAACGCGTCGGGCCTGTTCAACACGATGCGCAACCTGGGCGGCGCCATCGGTATCGCCGTGCTCGGCACGCTCGCCACCAACCGCACCGCGGTGCATTCGCTGCACCTGCACGAGCAAGTGGGCTGGGGACGGTCCGCCGCCACCGGCGCGCTGGCCAACATGACGCAGCTTCTCACGCCGGCAAAAGGCGCCGCCGCACCGCTCGCCGCGCTGAAGGAACTGGCGCTGCTGGTGCAGCGGGAGGCGCTGACGCTGGCCTACAACGACGTGCTGCTGGTCATGGGGCTGTGCTTTTTCGCCGCCCTGCCGCTGACGTTTCTGCTCAAGCGGCCACGCGCCGCGCCGGCGCGCTGAACGGCTATACCGCCGCCCGCAGCAGCCGCAAGGCCTGCGCGACCGTGGCCCGGCGCACTGCGCCGCGGTCGCCCGGGAAGACGTGGTGCAGCGTGGCGGTGCGTCCGCCGCGGCGGGCCAGGGCGAACCATACCAGCCCCACCGGCTTTTCCGCGCTGCCACCGTCCGGCCCGGCGATGCCGGTGACCGCGACGGCGAGATCGGCTGCCGAGTGCGCCTGGGCGCCCTCGGCCATGCGCCGCGCCACCGCCTCGCTGACCGCGCCGGCCCCGGCGATGAGGTCTGCCGGCACGCCCAGCATCTCGGTCTTCGCCGCGTTGGAATAAGTGACAAAACCGCGGTCCACCACGTCGGAGCTGCCGGCGATGGCGGTCAGCGCCGCGGCGATCAGCCCGCCCGTGCAGCTTTCCGCCGTCGCCACCTTCAGCCCCGCCGTTCGGCAGGCCGTCAGCACCGCTTCCGCGAGGTCGAGAATCTTTTCGTCGATCATCCCATTCTCCCGCTGGTTCAGTTCAGCCACCCCGGCGCCGCCCACCCTATCCCCCAGACCACCGCCGCCGCCAGCACCCCGGCCAGGACGTCGTCGGCCATCACGCCGACCGCCCCGGGCAGGCGCTCCGCCCAGCCCACCGGCCCGGGTTTTGTCACATCGAACAGCCGGAACGCGGCGAAGGCAGCCAGGGCGCCAAGGACAGACGGATGCGCCAGGGCCAGCAGCGCGATCCATTGTCCCGCCACCTCGTCGATCACCACCCAGCCCGGATCGTCGCCGGCGCCGGCCGCCCGGATCGCCCACAGCCCGAGCGCCACCACAACGACCACGCCCGCCGCCAGCGTCGCATGCGATATCCAGAGCAGCCCCAGCCCCGGCAGCAGCGCCGCCAGCGACCCCGCCGTGCCGGGCGCCACCGGCGCCAGCCCCGATCCCAGGAAAGTCGCGACCCACCGCGCCGGGCTCATCGCAGGAAGTCCGCCAATGCCGCTACCGCCTCCGGTTCGGCCAGGGTCGGCGCGTGGCCCGACTCCGGCACCGTCGCCACCGCCATGTCCGGCCGCGCCGCCCGCATGCGCGCCACCGTTGCCGCCAGCAGCAGGGTGCTGCGGCCGCCATGCACCAGCAGCAGCGGCACCTGCGCCAGCGCCCCGAACAGCGGCCACAGGTCGGGCACTTTCGCCGCGAGGGTGCGGGCGATGCGGGTATCCCACAGCGGATGCCAGCGCCCATCCGGGCCGGGCGCATAGGTCAGGGCGGCGAATTCGCGCCACTCGGCGTCGCTGTGCAGCGACAGGTCGGGCAGGAACCGCCGCAGATGCGCGCCCGCCGCGTCCAGGTCGGGCAGCGCCGGGTCCTCGGCCACGAACCGGCGCACCAGATCCGTACCGGCGGTGCCGATCTCGGGCCCGACATCGTTCAGCACCACCCCGGCCAGCAAGCCCGGCCGCGCGGCGCCGAGCGCCATCGCCAGCAGGCCGCCGAAGCTGGTGCCGATCACCACCGCCCGATGCAGATGCACCGCCGCGCAGACATCCATCACGTCGCGCAGCATCGCCTCCGGCGCATAGCGCGCGACCGACGCCCGCGCCGAGGCGCCGCGGCCGATGTAGTCCAGCGCCACCACCCGCCGACCCGCGCCATGCCGCGCCGCCACGGCGGCGAAATCTCCGGCGGTGCGCACCAGGCCGGGCAGGCACAGCAACGGCATGCCGCTGCCGCCGCCCCACTCGGTCACCCGCACGGACAGCCCATCCCAGGCCGTGATGTCGTGGCCTTGCGTCACCGGACCGGGTCCGGTGCGGGATCGCCGCGTTGGCTGCGATAGACCATCAGGTTCTCGATCACCCGTTGGACGTAGTTGCGGGTTTCGCCGAAGGGGATCTGTTCGATCCAGTCGAGCATGTCGGTGCCCTCGGCGCGGGGGTCGCCGTTGCTGGCCAGCCAGGTCTGCACCCGCGCCGGTCCGGCGTTGTAGGCGGCCACGGTGAGCGGAATGCTGGCGCCGAACTGGTCGAGCAGCCCGCGCAGGTAGGCGCAGCCCAGCCGGATGTTGGCGCGCGGATCGGCGGTCAGGGCCGGAATGGGGGTGGGTAGGCCGAGCTTGCGCGCGACCTGCGCGGCGGTGCCGGGCATCAGTTGCATCAGCCCGCGGGCGCCGGCCGGGCTGATGGTGGTGGCATCGAAGCTGCTCTCCTGGCGGATGATGCCCAGCGCGAGGGCGGGATCGACGCCGGTGTCGGGCGGGATGGCGGCGGCGGTGGGCCAGCCCGTTTGCAGCAGGGTGTAGCCGTCGCGGCCGGCGCGGCGGGCCAGGGTGACCGCGACATCCGGCAGGCCGAAGCCGATGGCCAGCCGCCCGGCCAGGGTGCGGTCGGCGGCGTCGGGGGTGACGTCGTCCAGGCGCAGCAGGAAGGATTCTGCCCGGCGCGGTTCGCCCCAGCTCACCAGCCAGGCGGCGGCGCGCGCCAGTTCGCGGCCGGCGAATGCCAGCGCACCCTCGCCGTCGGCGGGCGGGTCGGCGGTGGCGGCGATGCGTGCGGCCGGAGCCTGGCCGAGCGCCAGGGCGGCGAGCTGGCCGTAGAAGGTGGAGGGAAAGCCGGCGGCGGTGGCGTATTCGGCCTGCGCCGCCTTGTCCTCGCCAAGGGCGGCGAGGGTACGGGCGAGCCAGAAATGCGCCCGCGCCTGGGTGATGGCGGCCTTCGAGACGGCGGCCAGGGCGCGGAAATGGGGCAGTGCGGTGGCGGGCGCGTTTAGTTTGCGCAAGGCGATGAAGCCGGCGAGGAATTCGGCGTCCAGCAGGCTCTCGCCGCTGGTCTGGGCATGGCCGGCGGCGAGCGCGTAGGCGCCCAGGGCGTCGCTCTCGCGCAGCAGCCTTCGGGCCAGGACGTCGCGCTCGGTCCAGAACGCGGCCAGGCGGTCCGGCGGCGCGGCGCGCTCGGCGGCGGTGCCCCCGGTCTGCCATAGCGCCAGCGCGTCTTCGTCCGCATTGGCGCGGCGCAGCCAGCGCGCCTGTTCCAGCACGATCGCGGGGGCGAGCCGGTCGGCCTCGGGCAGGGCGGCTACCAGGGTCGGGGCATTGGGGTCGTCGCGGCGTAACGCCAGGCGGGCCTCGGCGCGTGGGCGGTCGGTGGGGTCCAGGTGGGCGACCTGGCGCTGCGCCGCGGCGGTGTCGGTCCAGGCTAGGCGATCGAACCGCGCCCACTGGTCGTCGCGGCCGATCGCCGGCGCCCAGCGTTGCAGGAAGCGCGCCTCCCAGGCCGCATCGGGGGGGGCGGCGATCCAGGCGCGGCGGGCCATGACGGTGCCGTCGCCGGCGCGGCCCAGGTTCGTGTAGGCGTCGGCGCAGCGGAGCAGCGCGTCGGGCGCAGCGACGGAAAAAGGCTTCGGCCGGTCGCATTCCGCCGCGGCGGTGGGCGCGTCGGGCTCGTTCTCCAATGCCTCATCGCGGCGGCGGGCCAGCGTGGACTGCAAGGGCCAGTCCGGGCTGCTGGCCATGAAGGAGGAGATCTCGTCCACGGTGGCGGCGCCGGGGCTCAGCAGCCGGTAGAAGGTGACCAGCTTGCCGGCCACCGGGTCGGCCAGACCGGCGGCGGCAGCCTCGGCGTCCGCCCAACGCTGGGCGCGGATGGCGGGCATCACCTCCTGCGCGGAGGCCGCCGCGGCGGCGAGCAGGGCGAACAGCAGCACGAATCCGAGTCCGATGCGGCGCATACCCGCTTCTACAAGCCCTGGCCTTGCGGCGCACCATCCGCGCTCCTAGCTTGCCGGCCTCGCAATACCGCGAACCGCCGAGCGGAGGCTGTCCATGTTCAAAGGGTCGTTTGTCGCCCTCATCACCCCCATGCGTGCGGACGGATCGGTGGACGAAAAGGCGTTCGAGACCTTCGTCGATTGGCAGATCCGCGAGGGCACCCATGGCCTGGTGCCGGTGGGCACCACCGGCGAAAGCCCGACGCTGAGCCACGACGAGCACATGCGGGTGGTGGAACTCACCGTCGCGGTGGCCAAGGGCCGGGTGCCGGTGATCGCCGGCGCCGGTTCCAACAGCACCGAGGAGGCGATCGACCTCGCCCGTCACGCCAAGCGGGCCGGCGCGGACGCGGCGCTGGTGGTAACGCCCTATTACAACAAGCCGACCCAGGAGGGGCTGTTCCTCCATTTCACCGCCATCGCCGACGCCGTGGACCTGCCCATCATCATCTACAACATCCCCCCGCGCAGCGTGGTNNTTCCTGGCCGCCGGCGGGGTGGGCTGCATCAGCGTCACCGGCAACGTGGCGCCGGGGCTGTGCGCCACCATGCAGACCGCCTGGGCGGAGGGCCGGATCGCCGAGGCGATGGCGATCCAGGACCGGCTGCTGGTGCTGCACGATGCGCTGTTCAGCGAAACCAGTCCCGGCCCGGTGAAATACGCGGCCAGCCTGCTCGGCCACACCAGCGAGAAGTGCCGGCTGCCGCTGGCGCCCTGCGGCGAGCCGACCAAGGCGCGCGTCCGCGCGGCGATGGCCGAGGTCGGGCTGCTGAACTAGGGGCGGGGTGGTGTAGGGTGCCCCCATGGCCACCCCGAAGAGAAAATCCGCCCTGATCTCGCACGGCGTCGTGTCGCAGAACCGCAAGGCGCGGTTTGACTACTTCATCAAGGAACAGATCGAGGCCGGCATCGTGCTGAAAGGCCCCGAGGTGAAGTCGCTGCGCGCCGGTCGCGCCACTCTGTCCGACGCCTGGGCCGGCGAGCGCGCCGGCGAGTTGTTCCTGTTCAACTGCTACATCCCCGAATACCAGGGCGGCGTGCTGTCGCGCTTCGAGCCGCGCGCGCTGCGCAAGCTGCTGGTCAAGCGCAAGGAAGCCCGCCGGCTGATCAGCGCGGTGGCGCGCGACGGCGTCACCCTGGTACCGCTCGACATCCACTTCAACGACCGCGGCATCGCCAAGGTGCAGCTCGGTGTCGGCCAGGGCCGCACCAAGGGCGACAAGCGCCACGCCGTTGCCGAGCGCGACTGGCAACGTGACAAGGCCCGGCTGATGCGCGAACGGGGGTAGCGACGGTGCGCACGCTCGTCCTGCTGCTGGCGATCGTGCTGGCGGGCTGCGCGGCCGCGCAGCCGGCTGCCGGACCGGAGGGGCAGCCGGCCGGCGAATGGCGCGACCAGATCCATTGGATCCCCATGCGGGACGGGGCCGGCGCGACGCGGCTGCTCTACACCCGCATCTGCCGCCCGAAGACCGAGGTGCCGGCGCGGCTGGTCGTGATCAGCCACGGGACCCCACCTGTCGCCGCGGAACGCCTGACCACGCGCCCGGCACCCTGCGACAGCGAGGCGATCCGATGGTTTCTCGAACGCGGCTTCGTCGTCGCGCAGGCCATGCGGCGCGGCTACGGCCAGACCGGGGGCGCCTATGACGAGGGCAACGGGTCGTGCAGCGCCGCCGAATACGCCGCCAGCGGCCGGGAGACCGCCCGCGACATCGCCGCCGTGGTGGACTATGCCGCCGCGCTGCCGTTCGCCCGCCGCGACGGCGTCGTGCTGGTCGGCCAGTCCGCCGGCGGCTGGGGCACCATCGCCGCGGCAGCGCGCGGCGACCCGCGCATCGCCGCCTATGTCGATATGGCCGGCGGGCGGGGCGGGCATTACCACCTGCTCGCCAATTCCAACTGCCGGCCCGACCAACTGGCTGCCGCCGCGGGCCAGTTCGGTGCCGGGGCGGGTACCCGCATGCTCTGGGTCTTCACCGCCAACGACAGCTACTTCGCCCCGGACATCGCCCAGGCCATGCACGCGGCCTTCATCGCCGCCGGCGGGCGCGCCGAGTTGCACCAGATCGGTCCGTTCGGCAGCGATGGCCACCGCCTGTTCTGGGGCCGCGGCGGATCGCAAATCTGGGGCCCGCTGGTGGAGCGTTACCTGGCATCGCCGTAGTGGCACCCCATCTGCCCGTGATGCCCGACCCGAACGAACCGCCGGACGACAGCAAACTCACCCGCGCCAAGCGGCAATGGGCGCGAGACGGACGCCTGCTGACCGGCACCACCGCCGATGCGCAGGCTGACCGCCTGCCGCCCGGCCAGCGCCTGGTGCGGGACTGGCCGGTGCTCGACCTCGGCGCCCAGCCCGAGGTCGCGCCGCAACGCTTCCGCCTCGATGTGGATGGCGCGGTGCGGCGGCCGCTCAGCTTTTCTCTCGCTGAATTCATGGCTCTGCCGCAGCGGGATTTCCGCTCCGATATCCACTGCGTCACCCAGTGGTCGCGCTATGACAATACTTGGCGAGGGGTGGCTTCCGGCACGCTGCTGGACCTGGTGGAACCGCTGGAAGGCGCGCGGCACGTCGTGCTGCACGGCTTTGACGGCTATGCGACCAACGTCCGGCTCGACCAGTTTGCCGCCCCCGACGTGTTGCTGGCGCACAGCTGGGAGGGCCAGCCGCTGACGACGGAGCACGGCGGACCCGTGCGGGTGGTCATCCCGCGCCTGTATTTCTGGAAGTCGGCGAAATGGATCCGCCGCGTCGAACTGACCACGACCGACCGGCCCGGTTTCTGGGAGCGCAACGGCTACCACAACAACGCCGACCCGTGGAGCGAGGAACGCTACGGCTGACCGCCGCCGGGGTCAGGCCGCCCTCAGGTGGTCGACGAGGGCAACCATGACGGCCACGAACATGTCCTCCGTCAGCCGCCGGGTGGAGGTGTTGTAGCGGCTGACGTGGTAGCTGTCGGCCAGCAGCAGGCCGTCCGGCAGTTGGTGCAGGGCGCCGTGGCGGAAGCGGATGCGGGCGGGCGGGATGCCGCAGCCCCGCAGCACCGCCGCATGGGCCAGCACGCCCAGCGCCAGCACCGCGCGCAGGTTGGGCATGCCTTGCAGCTCGCCGATCAGGAAGCGGTTGCAGGTGGCGACCTCGGCCGGCTCCGGCAGGTTGGCCGGCGGCACGCAGCGCACCGCGTTGGCGATGCGCGTGTCCTTCAGGGTCAGCCCGTCATCGGCTTCGGCGCCATAGCTGCCCTCGGCGAGGCCGACACGCAGCAGGGTCCGGTAGAGCAGCAGACCGGCGTGGTCGCCCGTGAACGGCCGGCCCGTTCGGTTGGCGCCGCGCAGGCCCGGGGCCATGCCGACCACCAGCAACCGTGCCCCGGCCGCACCGAAACTGGGCACCGGCGCGTTGAACCAGTCCGGATTGGCCCCGCGGTTGGCCTGCCGGTAGGCGGCCAGGCGGGGACACAGGGAGCAGTCCCGCGGCGGAGCGGCGATCCCGGCGGGCAACATGACCCGCTCAGCCCGGTTCGGCAGGGTCGGCGAAGGGCTCGGCGGGAGTCTGGCGCATCGGTGTGCGGGCGACGCGCGGCTCCATCTGCCGGCGGGTGAACTCCGGCGCGATCTCGGCCAGTTCCAGGAACTGGTCGGCCTGGCGGCGCAACTCGTCGGCCACCATCGGCGGGGTGGTGCGGATCGACGACACCACGGATACCCGCACGCCGCGCCGCTGCACCGCCTCGACCAGCCGGCGGAAATCCGAGTCGCCGCTGAACAGCACCGCGTGGTCGATCTTGTCGGCCAGTTCGAGCATGTCGATGGCCAACTCGATGTCCATGTTGCCCTTGACCCGGCGCCGCCCGGTGGAGTCCGTGAACTCCTTCGCCGGTTTGGTGACCAGCGTGTAGCCGTTATAGGCCAGCCAGTCCGTCAGCGGCTTCAGCGGCGAATATTCCTCGGTCTCCAGGACCGCGGAATAGTAATAGGCACGGATGACGTGGCACTTCTTGCGGAAGAATTCCAGCAGATTGCGATAATCCACATCGAACCCGAGGTTGCGCGAGGCCGAATACAGGTTGGCGCCGTCGATGAACAGCGCCACGCGCTCGGTGGGAAGGAATTGCATCAGATCGGGACCTTTCAAATGACGGTTGCGCGTGCTGCGATGGAGGCGGCCCGGATCAACACAATCCCCGGGCGGCCCGGCATGATAGTACCCGGCATGATAGTACAAGGCGTTCGTTGCCGGAAGATGAAACCTGCATCGGAATGTAAGGACAGCGCGTGATTCTCATTGCCATCGGCGCCAATCTGCCGGGCCGCGACGGGTCCTCGCCTCTGGCCACCTGCCGGGCCGCCGCCGAGTCGTTGCGCGCCTTGCCGGGGTTGCGCCTCGCCGCCGTCTCGCCGTGGTACCGCAGCGCGCCGGAGCCGCCCTCCGGGCAGCCCGATTACGTCAACGGCGTGGTCCGGCTGGAAGGCGCGGCCGATCCGGCGGGGCTGCTCGCCCGCCTGCAGGCGATTGAGGCGCGGGCGGAGCGGGTGCGCGGCCCCGCCAATGCGGCGCGCACGCTCGACCTCGACATCATCGACCTCAACGGCTTGGTGCGCGACGCGCCCGACCCGGTGTTGCCGCACCCGCGGGCGCATCTGCGCGGCTTCGTGCTGCTGCCGCTGGCCGACGTGGCGCCGGACTGGGTGCATCCGCGGCTCGCGGCGGGAGTGGCGGCGCTGCTGCGCACTTTGCCACCGTACGATGTGGTCCGGCTATGATCGCGGACGTCGAAGACGGCTTGCGCTTGCTGCTGTGCAGCAATGCCTTGCTTTCGGTCGCGCGCGGCGTATCTTAGATGATTACCCCCATTGCTGAGCGGAGTTTGAGCGCATGGCGCGTGTCACCGTTGAAGACTGCGTCCAGAAGATCCCGAACCGCTTCGAGCTGGTCCTGCTCGCCGCCCAGCGCGCGCGCAACCTNNCGCGAGATCGCCGACGAGACCATCCCGCTGGAGAAGCTCGAGCAGGACCTGATCAAATCGCTGTCCCGCGCCCCGGAGCCCGAGCCGGCGGACGAGGAGGTGCTGGACCTCATCCCGACCGACCAGAACATCTTCGGCCTGCAGGACACGTCGGCCGACGACGAGGCGCAGCAACTGCCGACCGAGTCCGAGGAGTTCCAGCCCGACGACCTCGAGGCGGCCATCGAGGCGGAGCTCGCCGGCCGCCATCGGTAGCGGCCCATGACAGGCGGCGTCGTAGGAAGCTGGCGCGCCGTGCCAGCCGCCGGGCCCGACGGGGTCACCACGGCACCGCCTGCACCGGTCACGTCCCTGCCTCAGCGCGCGCTCGACCCCCTCGCGGCGGGGGATGATGGCGGGCAGGACATCGGCGGCCTGATCGCCCGCATCCGCGCCTACGATCCGAAGGCCGATACCGCCATGGTGGAAGCCGCCTTCCGGGTCGCCGCCGCGGCGCACCGCGGGCAGAGGCGCGACAACGGCGATCCCTATATCATCCACCCGGTCGCCGTGGCCGAGATCCTGGCCGGCTACCGGCTCGACGTCGGCAGCATCGCCACCGCGCTGCTGCACGATGTCATCGAGGATACCGGCGTCAGCCGCGCCGAGCTGGAGCGCCGCTTCGGCGCCGAGATCGCCGGGCTGGTCGACGGCGTCACCAAACTGACCCGGTTGGAACTGCAATCCGACCGTACCAAGCAGGCGGAGAATTTCCGCAAGCTCGTGCTGGCCATGAGCCGGGACATCCGCGTCCTGCTGGTGAAGCTGGCCGACCGCCTGCACAACATGCGCACGCTGCACTTCGTCGAGCAGGCCCCCAGGCGCCAGCGCATCGCCCACGAGACCATGGATATCTACGCGCCGCTGGCCGAGCGCATCGGCATGGACGCGGTGAAGACCGAGTTGCAGACGCTGGCCTTCTCCCACCTCGAGCCCGAGGCCTACGAGACCATCCAGGCGCGGCTGAACTTCCTGCGCGGCCAGGGCGCCGACGTCATCGAGGAGGTGCGCCGCGAGCTTGCCACTGTCTGCCGCGAGCACGGCATCGGCCAGGTCGAGGTGAGCGGGCGCGAAAAGTCGCCCTACTCGATCTGGGAGAAGATGCAGCGCCGCAACGTGCAGTTCGAGCAGCTCTCCGACATCATGGCTTTCCGCATCGTGGTGCCGACGCGCGATGACTGCTACGCGGTGCTCGGCGCCGTCCATGCCGCCTATCAGGTGATCGCCGGCCGCTTCAAGGACTACATCTCCACCCCCA
>PLTJ01000282.1 GCA_003164455.1 Acetobacteraceae bacterium | reverse complement strand
CGCGTGTCGTGCTCGCCGACCCGCTCGGCCGCATTGGCGATCGGCATCGCCTTGGCCAGCGCCAGCACGTAGGCCTCGAACAACAACGTGAACCCGGAACCCGTCCGCGCCCACGGCGTGGCGACCTTGCGCACCCCGCATTTCGGACAGATCACTCGCGGCACGCGAGCGTGCAACAGCGTGCGATGCTGGAAGAAGTCCAGATGCCGCCACGTCTCGTCCTTCGTGTCGTGAACCGGGCAATCGGCGCGCCTGCACTCAGCGCAGGCGAACCGGCTCCCGCGCCGAAAATCCACATACAAATCGAGCCGACCGTCCTCGACCGCAAACTCGCTGCGCGTAACCGTCCACGGCGACGGCAACCCAAGGGCCAACTGGAAAAGATCGGTGTCTCGCATCCCCTCACAATAGACTCGATCCCAGCCGATCGCTCCCCATGCCAACCCAAAAAACCGCCTTACCCACTCCCTTCAGCGAGGAGCCCGAGATAAGTGGAAAAACGGCGGCGCAGGAAGAGGTTCTGGAAACCTTCGCGGCCATCAGGCGTGGTTTCCCAACTCCTCAAAGACTGGCCCGCACCATGCCACATCACGATCGGGTATCTGCGCGGGTCCACAGGGATCTGATACAAGGCGTAGGCATGGTCGCCGTGATAGGTCTGCCCTGCTGGTTCGAGCGGCTTGCGAGGGTCGAATGTCCCCGGTGCGGTCGTAACCGTTCCGCCGACAGCAAAGCTGCCTTGTTCCTTGATGATCAGAGGTTCAAGTTTGCTCGCCTGCTGCGCTGCGGCGCCGGAGGACGTGAGAAGGCTAACAGACAGCAATAATGGTGCGACAAGGGCCTTCCAAGCGTTCAAGGTCGTAGTCTCCTTCTGTTTTTCGCTGGGGGTGTCCCGCTCATCGTTGAAATTGGCCGAGCCGGCGGTGCTCGACAGGGACGCTACGCTGCAGCGTTTTGCTGCTCAAGAGTGGGTATGATGCCGTGTCTGGCGCCATGAGCCCCAAAAACGCTGTTCAGGATCGGCAGTTTGCGATCGGTCTTGANNCGGCGCAGGGCCATCGCGGCATCGCGCCAGTGCTTCACGTCGCGGCAGACACGCCGGACCGTTGCGCTATGTGTGCCCTGCCAATGTTGCAGGTCGCGAAATTCAGCGGACCGGTGCCGTGATTGGAGAGCAATAGCGGGGTAAATGGGGCACCAACGCACAGATTCTACTTCCCTTGAAGGCCCCGTTCATTTNNCCCCATCAGGAGCGCGCCGACGGTTCCGACTTCGTCCGGTGTGCCGGCGCGAGCCGCCGCTGATACCTTGATAAAGCGCCGGTATCCGTCGCCGCGGGGGCCAGTCAATTCGTCATTTGCCAACGGGGTGATGATGATTCCAGGGCTGATCGTGTTGACCCGTGCGCCGCGCTTGCCCCACCGCACCGCTTCGGCCAGAACGCGCAGCGAATTCGCGCGCTTGGAGATCTGGTAAGCGTTGAGAGGGTCCGTCACCTGATCCGCCTGAAGCATCGGGAGCGCCAGCAATTCGTCGGCGGGGGTTGTCGCGAGAGCCTTGTCTTGCTCGGCCGTCAGCGCCGGTAGCCGGTGCCCGGACATCGAGGCGATGACAACGCAAGATCCGCCGTGCGCAATGATATTGCCGAATTCCTCCAGCACTAGAGCGGTGCCATACAGATCGACCGACAGGATCGTCGCCGGCGACGCCTGGGACGGAGAGACGCCGGCGGCGTGGATGACGCCTGTGACGTCGCCAATCGCTGTGGCCGTCTCCACGAGCGCATGGACGGACTCGCGCTTGGACACGTCGACGATCGCGGTGCTGACCTCAAATCCGGCATCGCGCAGGATTTTTGCCGCCGCATCGGCGGGCTCTTTGCGAAGGTCAGCCAGCAAGACGTGCTTGCCTGCGCTGACCCGGCGGGCGATCGCCTGACCGATAGATCCGGCCCCGATGACGACGACGACCTTGATCATGGTGCTTTCCTTTCGTGAGTTGTGCTGACCCAGAAGCGCTCGTCGTGCTCAGGACACGGTAACCTCATCGACGGCCCGCAGCCCATTGAGTGTGCGGGGATATCCGATGAATGGCAGTAGTTGGGTCAAGACATCGATGAGCCGTGCGCGGTCGTTGCCGACGTGGAGGTTGGCGGCGACATGGCCCTTGACCTGCGCTTCGCATCCACCGAGCGCGACGAGCATGCTGAAGGTGAGAAGCTCACGCGTGGATATGTCGATGCCGGTGCGCGTATAATTGTCACCGAAGCAGTTGGCCGACAGATAGCGCTGGAAGTGCAGCTCATCGTTGGGCACGGTGGCGTAGAGCTTCTCGACAACAGCACTCCCAACGATCTGCTTCTCGATGGCCAAGCCCTTTTCCGAGCGGTTCTCGGGGGTGGTCGTGGATTGGCCCGGCAGCGGCAATGCGACACCTCGCTCGATGAGCACCTCGTTGGTGGCGTGGAGGAAGTCGAAGACCTTGGCCATGCCGACATAGGGCACGGCCTGGTACACGATCTCCCTCACCTCAACCGGACTGACCCCAATGGTGAGCGCCGCGCCGACCATGACGCGGTACTCGCGCAGGGCCTGGCTGGCGATCATCGAGGCGAGCTGGACCATCAGCCGGGTCCTGCCGTCCAGGTTGCCGTGACGAAGCACGTCGTCGAAGGCGAAGTTGTCGAAGGTTTCGATGAGCTCGGGATCGGTCACCGCCAGGGTCGAAACGTGGCCGGGGAACAGGTCGTCGTGGTTCTTACGGGCTTGCTCATTGGGAGCCATCATCGTTCTCCGTGTTTTCTGCCATCTGTCCGCTGCCGGTGGCGATGGTGCCCAACTTGCCCCGCATCAGCCCGGAGCCGAGGATGCCAATCCGCATGGCCAGTCTTCACAGTTCCTGCCGGGTGGGACGGAACAGGATTTCGTTGACGTCCACGTCCTCCGGCTGGCTCATGGCGAAGGCCACCATGCTGGCGAAGGAATCGGCCGAGATGGCGTACTGCTCATAGAAATCCTTGGTGCCCTTGGCGACGTCAGGCTCGGTGATACTGTTCGGCAACTCGGTTGCGACGGCACCGGGCGAGATGATCGTGGTACGGATGTTGTAGGGCTTGACCTCCTGGCGCAGGCCCTCGGACAGCATTCGCACCGCGGCCTTGGTGGCGGCATAGACGGCGCTGCCCGGGCGCACCTTGTGGCCGGCGACCGAGGACACGTTGATGATGTGCCCGCTCTTCTGTCGCGTCATGTGGGGCAGTGCCGCGGCGATGCCGTAGAGCACTCCCCTGAGGTTCACGTCGATCATCCGGTTCCAGTCCTCAACCCTGCCGTGTTCGAGCAGCGAATGCGGCATCAAGCCGGCATTGTTGATGATCACGTCGATCCGCCCGTGTACGGCGGCGGCCGCATCAACGAGGCGCTTCACCTGCTCATAATCGGTGACGTCAGTCTGCACGGCCGCGCCCGCACCGAGATGCAGCTCGTTGGCGAGGGCTTGAATCCGGTCGACTCGTCGCGCGCCGAGGACGAGCTTCGCGCCTTCGCCCGCGAGACGCCGCGCGGTTGCCTCACCCAGCCCACTGCTCGCACCGGTGATGACGACGACCTTGCCGTTGATGTTCTGGGACATGCGTACTCCAGTTCTGAAAAGACCGCGCCCGCACGGGAGGCGCAGGTGCGGATCGGTGGTCGCATCAGCGGCCGGTGGTCGCCATCAGGTGCGCGGGATAGCGTTCGCCCTCGACATGGATCGCGGCCGCCGCATGCTCGATCTCGGCGAGATCGGTTGCCGTCAGCACGATGTCGGCCGCGCCGAGGTTCTCTTCGAGCCGGTGCAGCTTGGTGGTGCCGGGGATCGGCACGATCCAGGGCTTCTGGGCCAGCAGCCAAGCGAGTGCGATCCGGGCGGGCGTTGCCTGCTTCTCGGCCGCGATGCGCTTCAGCAGGTCGATCAGCGCCTGGTTCTTCGCCATCGCCTCGGGCGTGAAGCGCGGCAGGATCTTGCGGAAGTCGTTGTCGCCGAGCTTCGTATCCTTGCCCATGGCACCCGTCAGGAAGCCCTTGCCGAGCGGGCTGTAGGCGACCAGCCCGATGCCGAGTTCCTCGCACGCCTGGAGAATTCCGTTGGTCTCCGGCCCGCGAGTCCACAGCGAATATTCGTTCTGGAGCGCGGTGATCGGTTGCACCGCATGGGCGCGGCGGACGGTCGCCGCCCCCGGCTCCGACAGGCCGAAATGCCTGACCTTGCCTTGCTGGATCAGCTCCTTCACCGCACCTGCCACGTCCTCGATCGGCACGTTGGGATCGACGCGGTGCTGATAGAGGAGGTCGATAACGTCGACCTTCAGCCGCTTCAGCGACCCCTCGACGGCCTGGCGGATGTGCTCGGGCCGGCTGTCC
>PLTJ01000467.1 GCA_003164455.1 Acetobacteraceae bacterium | reverse complement strand
CGCTCGTCGGGATAGAGCGGCGTCAGGTTGTCGAAGTTGATCCGGTGCCGAACCGCCTCCGGCGCTTCGAAATTGATGGTGTTGACCTTGAGCATCGCGAAGTAGCGCTCGCCGTCCTTGGGGGCACGGATCTGGCCTTCCACCGTGTCGCCGGTGCGCAGCGCGAAGCGCCGGACCTGGGCGGGACTGATATAGATGTCGTCCGGACCGGGCAGGTAGTTGGACTCGGCGCTGCGCAGAAAGCCGAACCCGTCCGGCAGAATCTCGAGCGTGCCCGAGCCATAGATGGCCTGCTCGTTCTCGGCCAGGGTCTTGAGGATCGCAAACAGCATGTCCTGCTTGCGCAGCGACGAAGCGTTCTCGATCTGGAGGGATTCGGCGAAGCTCAGCAGATCTGCCGGAGACTTGGCCTTGAGTTCGGCGAGGTGCATCGGAAACGCCTCGATGTTCGGTCGTTCGGAGGGGGAGGACAGGAGCATCGGTAAAGGCGCGGATTGCGCCCGGATGCTCGCCTGCCGGATCCATCCCAACGGAGTCGTCGGACCACGTTCAGAGGAAGACCGGCACTGTCCCGAAAGAGAAAAGATCGGATGTGCGTGACAACAGGCAGAAGCGCCAGGAAGGCCGCGCCGCACCTGGATATGCAAGCTAGGTGCGCCATCGCCCTACGTCAACCCAGGAAGGCAGAGAAATCCACCCCGGCCAACCGGATTCAGTCGCTTCTGTTCCGGCGCCACACCATCTCGGTCTGCGGTTCGGGATGCGCCGCGAAACCGAAGCGCGCGTAAAAGCCTTGCGCATCCCGGGTCGATAACGTCCAGCAGGGCACCGTCCGCAACTCCGGATGATCGAACAGGGCTGCCACCATGGCCTGTCCCAGGCCGCGCCCCCGGTAGTCGGCACCGACGAAAACGTCCGCCAGATGGGCATAAACCGCCCGGTCCGTGATCGCCCGCGCGAACCCCATCTGGGTTCCGTCCGGCGCATACAGCCCGAGACAGAGGCTGTTCGCCACGGTTCGCTCAACCGTCGCCCGCTCGCGCCCGCCGGCCCAATAACTTTGCTCCGCCAGATAGCGGTGCACCCTATCGAGGTCGAGCCGGCCAACGTCGTCGCTGACCACGAACCCGCCGGGCAGATCGATGTGCCACGCCATCAGAACGGTTTCACAATGACCATGATGACGATGATGATCATCAACAGGGTCGGCACCTCGTTGGCGATCCGGTAGAACCGCTCGGATCGCCGGTTGCGGTCCTCCAGAAAGTCGCGCCGCCAGGCGCTCAACGCGACATGGTACCCGGTCAGGGCGATGACACAGAGCAGCTTCACGTGCCACCAGCCCTTCGTCCAGTCGATCATCCCAGGGGTCAGCACCAGCAGGATGCCGAAGACCCAGGTTGCGATCATGGCCGGGGTGGTGATCTGCTTCAGCAGACGGCGTTCCATGACCTTCATGCGCTCGCTCTCTGCCGTTCCTGGCGTTACCATCGTGTGATAAACATACAGGCGCGGCAGATAGAACAGCCCAGCCATCCAGGCGATCAGACTGATGACATGGAACGCCTGGAGCCATGGATAGTGGTAGGCGAGCATATGGATTGTCATGCTGTCTCCCGTCGTGCGGCAGCGACCAGTGCCGGAACATCGAACATCGATTGGAACGGCACGGCACCCAACGCCCGCAGGGCCGCGCCATCGGAATGCGGCGCATAGCCCAGACAATCCATGCCGGCGGCCGCGGCGGCACGAACACCAGGCAGGCTATCCTCGATCACCACGCACTCCGCCGGGGCTACCCCCTCGGCGGCGGCAGCGGCGAGAAACAAGTCGGGCGCCGGCTTGCCCCGGGCGACATCGTGATGGCTGTGCACACGTCCGGCAACCACCGAGGCGATACCAAGACGGTCAAACTTGGCCCGCATCTCTTCAGGTGAGGAGTTCGAGGCTACCCGCCAGGGCACGCCAAGCGCGGACACGCCTTTCAACGCTTCCAGGGCGCCCGCGATCGGTTTGGCTTCCTGCGTCAGCACCTCGATCAACCGCGTCTTCAAGGCTTCGTGCCAAGCCGGCGGCACCGGCCGGCCAAGGCGGCGTTCGATGACCGGGACCATATCGGAAAACGTCATGCCGAGAAACAAGCGTTCGGTCTCCGCCGAGGTCATTGTCCATCCCAAGGCCCCAAGTTCGGCGACAACCACACGATTGGCAAGCGGCTCGCTGTCCACGATCACGCCGTCGCAGTCGAAGATCACCAGACGCAAAAGAGCCCCGCGGTTGCGCATCAGGTCCAAGGGCGTCATCGCGAATACATCCGTTCCCGGGCATCGGCACGGGCAAACGGGCACTCCGTCTGCGCGCCCGGGCACGTTCGGCCACCGACATGGCTGCATATCCCCGGGCCGAAACCACGCATGCGCCGCACCAGCCCAGCCAGAGCGCCGATGAACCCGGCATCGGTATTCGGCGCGGGGGCCCGAAAATACCCTGGCACCCCAACCCGTTCCGCAAGTTCCTTGTAGTCGATGTCAAGCTCCACCAGCGTTTCCGCATGCTCCGAGACAAAAGCGATCGGCACCACCAGCACAGCAACCCCGTCGCGCCCAGCCCGCTCGATTTCCTCTTCCGTGGAAGGACCAGTCCATTCCTCCGGCGTCGCACGCGACTGGTAGCAGATAACGTAGTCGAGGTCGCGAATGCCTAAACATTGCACCACCCCGGCAACGCTCCGCTCGATCTGGAACTGATAAGGATCGCCCCCGTCGATGATTACCTTCGGTAATCCGTGCGCCGAGAACAGAATACGCAAGTTCTGATCGTCTGGTAAATCGTTTTGTGCCTGCTCCCAGGATCGGCGTACAATACCTGTTATCGCCCTGATAAAACCATCGTCACTATAGTAACAACATAGTATGCTTGTTGTCTTCATCAATCCTGCTTTTGCTGCTGCCTCTCGCCAGGCTCTTAGGCTGCTTCCTGTTGTGGTGGTGGAATACTGTGGGTACAACGGCAGCAGCAGCACCTCGTCCGGGTTCCACGCATGTACTGCCCGCGCCACGGCGTCACTCATCGGGTGCCAGTAGCGCATGGCGACAAAGCAGCGTGCTTCGTACTCGGGCAGAGCGGCTTCCAGTGCCCGCGCCTGCTGCTCGGTAAACGCCAGCAACGGGGAGCGGCCGCCGATCAGGGCATAGTTCCTGGTTGCCGGCTTCACCCGTGCTGCCGCGATAAAACGCGCCAGAAAAGGCCGCACGAGCGGGTTCACCCGCAGGACGTCCGGGTCAGTAAACAGGTTGACCAGAAACGGCCGAATGCTTTCCGGCCGGTCCGGACCGCCGAGGTTGAACAGGACGATGGCGATGCGTGGCTTGGTCATTCAGATAACTTGGCAGGTCGGCTCCCCAGGTCAAACCGCTCGGACTCGCGCCACCAACGCGGCCACATGGGCCGGCGGCGTCTGCGGCACGATGCCGTGCCCCAGGTTGAAGATGAACGCCCGCCCCTGCATGGCTGCCAGGATGGCATCTGTTTCGCGTGTCAGTGCCTGCCCGCCAACCAGCAGTGCCAGCGGATCGAGATTCCCCTGGATCGCCACGGTCGCCGGAACACACTCCCTCACCGTCGCCAGGTCAGCCGAGGTATCGACACCGATGCCGTGCACGCCCGTGTCCCGAACAAACTCCGCCAGCATCGTCCCGGCCTGGCGGGGAAAGCCAATTATCGGCACGCCCGGATGACGCGCCCGGATAGCGGCAGCAATGCGTGCCGATGGCTGGATAACATGGGCACGGAACAGCGAGGGCGCCAGCACGCCAGCCCAGGAGTCAAACAGCATCACCGCTTCGGCGCCGGCGTCGATCTGGGCGGAAAGATAGACAATCGTCTGCTCGGTCAACAGGTCGATCAACCCGCCGAACAGGCCAGGATCGGACCAGGCCATCCGCCGCACCTGGTCCCACTCTTTCGATCCTTTGCCCTCAACCATGTAGCACGCCACCGTGAACGGGCCGCCGGCAAAGCCGAGCAAGGTTGCCTCGCCCACTTCAGCGCGCAGCCCGCGCACCGTCTCCAGGATCGGCGCGATGGCGCCCGGCAACCGAGCCGCATCCAGGGCTCGCACATCAGCCGCATTGCGAATGGGCGACAGCACGGGACCCTCGCCGTCGGCGTAGCGCAACCCCTGGCCAAGCGCCCAGGGCAGCATCAGGATGTCGCTGAACAGGATAGCGGCATCGAGACCAAAGCGACGCAAGGGCTGTAGGGTCACTTCCATCGCCAATGCCGGGTTGGTGCACAGATCGATGAAGCCGCCTGCCCGGGCACGCACCTCACGATACTCCGGCAGATACCGACCGGCCTGACGCATCAGCCATACAGGAGGCGGCCATATGGCCTGGCCAGCCAGGGTTCGCAGCAATTTCTTTGCCATGGCATCGGTCCGCTCGGGTTCGGTGGGCACTCTTCATAGATAGAGAAAAAAGAAAAGACTCTGGTAGGAGTCTTAGTAGGGCCTGTGGATAACAGGGTACCCCGTTCACCGCTTTGCTGTTCCCGCGGTTATTCACCAGCATGACGATAGCGAGATGCATGAATCTAAAGCCAATTTCAGATTCGCTCCACCGCGGGGCAGAAAACGCGGGAAATCGATCCCCGGTGTTTGAAACGTCCAGCTTATCCCCAGTTCCGATGATCGGACCGTCCGATGGGGCTTTTCATCCCCCTTATCCCCGCTATCCTCTGCGCCATGCCCACACGCATGAATCTCCATCTGGTATCCGACGCGACCGGCGAGACGCTCAATTCCATTGCCCGGGCGACCGTGTCGCAGTTCGAGCACGCCAGTATCGTGTACCATCGTTGGAGCCTGATCCGGACGCGCTTTCAGCTTCACCGGGTGCTGGAAGGCATCGAATCCGAGCCCGGACCGGTGCTGTCGACCCTGGTCGAGAAGGGATTGCGGACCGAGCTGGAGACTTTCTGCCAACGACTCGATCTGGCTGTGCTGAATGTCCTGGATCCGGTCATGACCATGTTCCAGGAGCAGTTCGGCGAAACGGCGATTGCCCGGCCAGGCCGGCAATACGTGCTGGACGCCGATTATTTCCGCCGCATCGACGCGATGCATTACGTCCTTGCCCATGACGACGGCCAGGCTCAGGCCGGAATCGTCAATGCGGATGTCATGCTGATCGGCGTTTCACGCAGTTCCAAAACGCCGACCTGCTTCTATCTGGCCAACCGCGGGGTCAAGGCAGCCAACATTCCCCTGGTTCCGGGGCTTGCTGAACCGGAGGGTTTGGAAAATCCGCTTTGTCCCACCATCGGCCTGACGATCGATGCGGAAGCGCTTATCGAGATTCGCCGGCACCGGTTGAACATGATCGGCACTGGCGGCCCCGCGGCAGCCCGCAAGGATACGGGCGAGTATATCGACCCCGAAGCGGTAAAGGCCGAACTACTGTGGGCGCGCCGGCTGTGCGTCAAGCGCGGCTGGCCGGTGATCGATGTCACCCGGCGTTCGATCGAGGAGACCGCGGCCACCGTTCTACAACTTATGGAGGTCTGGCACGCGCGGCACCGCAAGACCGATGAAGCGGCCGGGGAAAGCCCGGCACCCCCGGCGTGAACCTACAGGCTGAGACTCCCCGTGTGGTGCTGGCCAGCGCCTCGGCCTCGCGCCGGGCCGTGCTGGAAGCGGCTGGGCTGCGCTTCACCATCAGCCCCGGCACGGTCGACGAAGCCGCGCTGAAGCAGAAAGCCCAGGCGGATCAGCTGGATGCCGCCGACGCCGCCCTGCTGCTCGCCGATGCGAAGGCGCAACAGGCCGCCCGGCGCGATCCCGAGGCCCTGGTCATCGGCTGCGACCAGTTGCTGGTGTGCGACGGACGCTGGTTCGACAAGCCGGCGAACCGGGACGAAGCGCGGGCTCATCTGCGAGCGCTGCGTGGACGCGCCCATACGCTTGTTACGGCCGTGCTGTGCCGCCGTGCCGAGCAGCCCCTGTGGCACACGGTAGCCCAGCCCCGCCTGACCATGCGGGATTTTTCCGATGCGTTTCTTGAGACTTACCTGGACCTGGAGTCCCGGTTTCTGACCATGACAGTCGGGGCCTATCGTCTGGAAGGGCCGGGCGTTCACTTGTTTGCCGCGGTCGAGGGAGAACACGCCGCTATCCTTGGCCTGCCACTGCTCGATCTGCTGGCTTTTCTACGGCGATACGGGGTCCTGACGGCCTGAATTTGGTCTGATCCTATGCGTGGAGATCGGTCTTTGCAGTTGGTCCAATTGCCGGCCAATCTGCCCGCCATGGAACAGCACCCTCCCAGCGACTTCGCTCGCCTCCGGCGCAAGCCCCAACGCGGCGCCTACGACAGGGCGACCATCCACGCCATCATCGACGCTGCCACGCTATGCTACATCGGCCACATCATCGATGGGCGGCCGGTCGTGATCCCGACATTCCATTGGCGCTACGAGGACCGCGTGTACTGGCACGGCAGCGCCGCCAGCCGGATGCTGAGAGCCAATGCCGCCGGCGGTGAGGTCTGTCTGACCGTCACCCTGCTCGATGCCTGGGTATTGGCACGCACCTCGTTCAACCATTCGGCCAATTACCGGTCTGTCCTTTGCTACGGTCGGCCGAGCCTGGTTGAGGACGCGAACGAGAAGCTGGCGGCCATGAAAGGCTTCGTCGAACGTCTGTTTCCGGGCCGTTGGGACAGGTTGCGGCCACCGACCGCGCAGGAAATCAAGGCGACCTCCATTCTTTCGATGCCCCTGACCGAAGCCTCGGCAAAAATCCGCAGCGGTCCGCCGATGGACAATGACGAGGACCGGAGCTGGCCGGTTTGGGCCGGACTGTTGCCCGTGCACCTTGCTGGCGATCCGCCGATTGCCGACGCCGATGTCGTATCCGGTCAGGAACCTCCAGCCATGCCGGCCTGACCGCCGGTCATCGCGCGCGTCGCAGCAGCACGCGTACCGCACCTTGGTTGGCGGCGTGGGGATGTGCCGCGGCCAAGACGATCGGGCGTAGACCCGGCAGGTTCAGCCAAAACGGCAGTTCACGACGCAGCACGCCACCGGCCTCCCCGGTGCCGCGGCCGGTGATGATCTCGACGCACCGCACGCCGTCGGTGTAGGCGGCGTGCAGGAAAGCATGCAGCGCATGAAACGCGCGCTGGGCGGTGCGGCCGTGAAGATCGAGTGTGCGCTCCGGCGCCAGCTTGCCCGACCGCAAGCGATTCCAACTGGCACTGTCGAGCCCGCCGGGCGGATCGCCAACCGCCAGTGTCGCGGCCGGGCTCGCAAGAATTCGAGGCGCCAGAGGCAGGACAGGCCGATCCGGTGGTTCGGGCTCGGCGGGGATGTCTGCAAGCGGCGGCAGGGCGCGGCCGGGCAGCGGCCGGATTTGCCGCACGTAGGCGGCCCAGTCCTGGCGCTCCTGCTCAGTCAGCGCGATACGGCGGCGGGCGGGCCGGATCTGTGGCATGCCGCCTACCCCGCGGGCACGGGGGCGCGAAGCAGCGGCGGCGTTTCCGCTTCCAGCCGCTCGCGGGCAATGGCGACATAGACCGGATCGATGTCGATGCCGATGCCCCGCACCGTCTCGCGGTCGGCCGCGACCAGAGTCGTGCCGGTGCCCATGAACGGGTCCAGCACCACCGCCGGACGCTTCCCGTGCAGGCGGATGCACCAGCGCGGCAGGTCAACCGGGAACGTGCCGGGATGATTGAATTTGGCGGCCCGGCTCTGCACGGTCTCGTAGGGGATGAACCAGGTGTTGCCGCGACACCGCAGGTCGCGCGGGTGGCCACGCCGGGCGATATTCGACTTGTCCTTGTAGGGAACGCCGATCGCCAGGCGGTCGAGCGCCACGTTGCCGTCGCCGGTGAGATGGAAAATATGCTCGTGCGCGTGGTGCAGGAACCGGCGGCCGGCCACCGGCTTGAAGTGCCCGACCGAATCGTCGCCGATGGCGATCGACTTGATCCAGGTAATGTGGTTCTGCAACGCGAAGATCGGCCGCAGCCGCACGATCAACTCGAACGGCAACCAGGGCCGGTTGGGCGAGCCGGAAATGTTGAGGAAGAACGAGGCATCGGGCTTCATTACCCGCCGCAATGCCGTCGCCACCGTCACCATCCAGGTCAGGTAGTCGTCCTCGGCGCGGCGGTCCTGGTAGCTGGCGTAACGCAGGTCGAGGTTATACGGCGGCGACGTCACCACCACATCGACCGAGGCTTCCTCCATCCCGGCCAACACATCCAGACAGTCGCCGCAATGCAGGATGTGACCGGGCGCGGCCGTGGACAGCCCGTCCATGCTGTCAGTTGGCCGCCGAGCGCACCGCGCGCGGCAGCAAGACGTATTCGGTGCCGGGCTGGCGCATCTTGCCTGCCCTTTCCTCGGCCTCGGAGCCCCAGCCCCAGAACACATCGGCGCGCACCGGCCCCTTGATCGCTCCGCCGATATCCTGGGCCATCATCAGGCGCTGCAA
Source organism: Acetobacteraceae bacterium (assembly GCA_003164455.1). Taxonomy (GTDB): domain Bacteria; phylum Pseudomonadota; class Alphaproteobacteria; order Acetobacterales; family Acetobacteraceae; genus Rhodovastum. The sequence continues at coordinate 2,718 of PLTJ01000467.1, read as the reverse complement.
CGGGCCGCCGGTCAGCGGGTCGGTGGTGTCCAGCCAGACCGGGGCGCCGAGCGGAATGAAGCTGCGATCCACCGCCGCCGAGCGGCCCGGCGTGAGCGGCGCGCCGAGAGAGCCGGGGGGACCGTCCTGCGGCCGCGCGCCGATAAGCTCGCGGAAGAAGACATAGGACGGGTTCTGATTCATCACTTCCGTCGCCTGATCCGAATGGGTCACCAGCCAGGCGCGGATGGACTGCATGGACACCTGATCCAGCGGGATCTGGCCACGATCGGCCAACACCCGCCCGATCGGCACATAGGGCCGGCCGTTCTGCCCGGCGTAGCTCACCCGCGCCACCCGCCCGTCGGCCAGCAACACGCGCCCCGAGCCTTGAATCTGAAGCACGAAGGCATCGATCGGATCAGCCAGCCACAATAGGCCCAGGCGCTGGTGATCGAGCGCGCCGGTTTCGATGGCGGCACGGTCCCAATAGGGGACCAACTGCCCCTGCTGCAACCGTCCGGTGATCCGCCGGCCCTTCAGGTCGGGCACGAATTCGCCGAGGTCCACCACCACCATGTCATTGGGGTGGCCCAGCAACGGCGTGCGGTAGCTGCCGCCGGGGCTGCGCGCGCCGCGTACCTCAGGTTCGTAGTAGCCGGTGAACAGTCCCTTCGCGTTGCCGTTGTCGGCGATCGCCCAAGGCTGGAAATAGCTCTCGAAGAAACTGCGTGCGGCGGCCTCCCCCGGCGGCAGAGACTGTGCGGCGTCACAGGCCTGGCGCCACTGCAGCGGCGTTCCGCCACGGCTCGCCGCTTCGCCGGCTCCGCCCAGGGTCTGATCCGGCGTGCGCGCCAACACCGCGCAGCCCGCCAGGAAGGCGGGCACGGCCTGATCGGGATGCTCCGCCCCCCAACCCGGCAATCGGTCGAAGCCAACCGGGGTGAGCGTCATCGTCACGACATGCTCGACCGCCCCCGGGGGCTGCTGCACGCAGGCAGCAAGCGCAAACGCTGCCAAGGGTGCCAACAGGCGGGCGGCCACCCGCCAGGCGTTTCGCCGCATCAGGCGCTGCGCGCGGCCACCAGCCGCCAGGTCGGGTCGGACGAGGTCAGGTCGCGCTCGAAGGTCCACTGGTCGGTGATCTCGGTCACCGCATCGGTACCCATCATCGGGTTGCCATCGCTCCCCAGGGTCATGTTCACCTGGTCGGAGACGAAACGCACGACCACATCGGCAATGCTGCCGCGCAAATCGGCGGTCTCGATGGTGGCCGCCTCGATGGCGTGGATTTCGGTGCGCTGCGTCTCGCCGGCTGTCTCGCGGGCGGTGATCGCTGCCGCGAAGGCGCCATAGGTGTCGTCCGCCAGCAACGGGCGCAGGCGGGCGCGGTCGCCAGCGGCGAAGGCGGTGACGATGATGCGGAACGCCGCCTCGGCGCCGTCCAGGAAACGCGCCGCATCGAAGCTGTGGTCGATGTGTTGCATGCGGCCGAACGCCTGACCGGGTGGCGAGGCGGGATCGGGCAGGGGTCGCGCCCCCGCGGCTGGCGCTGGCGCCACCGGTTCCGCCACGCCCTCGATGACATGGCCGTCCGCCGCGCTGCGGGGCGATACTGTCGGCTGAGCGTTCGGCGACGCCGGCATCTGCGGCTCGGGCGGCCGCTCAAAGCCGGTGCGGCGGCCGAGGATGCTGCGCAGGCGCAGCACGAGGAATGCCGCGATCATGCCGAACAGAACGAGGTCAAGCGGGAAACCACCGCTGGAACTCATGAGTGCTCTCCATTGCGCCCGGAATCGGGCGCCGACAATGACATAAGGTCCCGAGAGCCGCGACACAACAGAAGGTAGGGCCCAGGGCGGAGCCGTCGCGCGAAGGTGCGCCCCCCGGGTCCGGTCTTCGCTATCTGTTGCATCGGTCTCGCGCTTGTGGCTATCCGAAAGGTCATGATTCTGCTGCGGCACGGCCAGAGCGAGTTCAACCTGCATTTTACCGCCGGCCGGCACGACCCGGGCATCGTCGATCCGCGACTGACGCCGCTCGGCCATGAGCAGGTCGAACAGGCCGTCGCGGCGCTGGACGGTGCGGGCCTGCGGCGCATCATTGCCTCGCCCTATACGCGGGCGCTGCAGACCGCCGCGCCGCTGGCGCGCGCGCTGGATCTGCCGCTGTTCGTCAATCCGGTGGTGCGCGAACGGTATGCTTTCGTCTGCGATGTCGGCACCCCCCGCACCGAGCTGGCGTTGACCTGGCCGGACCTGGATTTCTCCGCGCTGGACGAGGTGTGGTGGCCGCCGGTGGAGGAGCCGNNGCCATGACCGGCGAGCGCATCGGCAATGGCGAGTGGCGTCGTTGCGACCCGACGACCACGGCACCCTTGGACCTCAACCCACGATATTGACCCCCACAACACTGCCCGGCGCGTCCCGTCCTTTTGTTTCGGCCGGGCTTGTGCTACCCGCCGCCGGCGGTCCCCCAAGAACACGGAGATGGCCATGTCCGAGACGACTCCTACCCCACCGCAGGGGACAGCCCCACAAATCCCACCGCTGGTGGTCAACATCCAGTACGTGAAGGATCTCTCCTTCGAAGTGCCGGGTGCGCCGCAGATCTACACCCAGTTGCGCGCCGCCCCGCGCGTCGACATCAACCTCGATGTCCAGGCCCGCCGCGTCACCGAGGGCCAGAGCGCCTTCGAGGTGACCCTGTCGATCCGCGCCGAGGCCACCGAAGCGCCGG